>DASXGQ010000230.1:0-15024 GCA_036488995.1 Caulobacteraceae bacterium | reverse complement strand
AGCGTCCGCGGCGGTGGTTCGTAGACGGACGACGGCAGGTAGGAGAGGAAGCGCCTGGTCTGGGCCATCGCATCGGCCTCGGTCTCGGCCAGGTTGTCGACCGAGCCGTTGCGGCAGTGGATGCGCCAGTCGCCCAGGTCCTCCTTGGTGATGTCGTAGCCCATGGCGTGGGCGACGACCGGCGGCCCGGCGACGAACAGCTGGGCGATGTCGCGCACCATCACCGAGAAATGGCCGAGCACCGCCTTGGCCGCGCCGATGCCGACGACGCTGCCGAGCAGGACGTTCACCACCGGCACGGTCGACAGCTGCTCGGCGAACAGGCTCGAGCCGAGATGCCCGGGCAGGAACGAGCCGCCGCCGCCCGCGACCCGCGGACGTCCCGCCGAGATCGCGCCGGAGCTCTCCTGGGCGCGGCTCTCGCCTTCGGTCTGCTGCCTGGGGACCATCGTCGCGACGCTGCCGCCGCCTGACGAACCGTCGAGCAGGCGGATCGAGGGGCACTTGAACTCCAGGCTCAGGCGGTCGAGGTAGTTGCTCTTGCCGCCGATCGAGCCGTCGGAGTGGCCGCCGCGCGAGGTGAAGTCGTCGGCGCAGACCACCGCCTGGCGCCCTTCCATCTTGCCCCAGCCGCCGACGTGGTTGGCCGGCGTGAAGTCGGCGATGGCGCCATCACTGTCGTAGCTGGCGAAGCCAGCGATCGAGCCGACCTCGCGGAAGCTGCCGGGATCGAGCAGCAGATCGATGCGCTCGCGGCAAGTGAGCTTGCCTCGCGCCCGCTGGCGGACCACGCCAGGGTCGCTCGAGCCGGGCGCGAAGCGGGCGTGGGCGATATCCTGCAGCGCCTTCACTTGCGCGAGCGTCGGCGCCCAACTGTCGTCGCCCAAGTCTCGTGGCGCGGCCAGACCGACCCCGCTCGGCGCGATGGTCGCCACCACCTGGCCCACCGTGACGCTGCCGCCAACCTCGACGGGCGCCACCTCTCGAACCACGCCGGCACAGGGCGCGGTCACTGAAGTCTCCATCTTCATGGCGCTGACGACCATCAGGGTGTCGCCGGCCGAGACGAGGACGCCTGGCGCGGCTGTGAGCTCAACCACCGCGCCGCTCACCGGGCATTCGACACCGGCCTCGCCGTCGCCGACGCTGAGCGAGCGCAGCCCGATCAGCGTTTCGATCACGGTCGAGCGGGCGCCCGTCAGCGCGGCGCCCTGCTCCGCGAGCAGCGCCTGAGCGCCGGCAGCCGGCGCGGCCTGCGCCGACATGAGCTCCGGGTGGTCGGCGAGCAGCGAGGTGCGCGCGTCGCCATCGCGGAGCTCAGGACGCGACAAGATCGCCTGAAGCGACGCCAGATTGGTCGGCAGGCCGCCGACCTGGAAGTCGGCGAGGGCGCGAGCGGTGCGCTCCAACGCCGAGGCCAGAGACCCGGAGGAGTTCGAGGCGCCGATCACCTTGGCGAACATCGGGTCGAACTGTGGGGGCGGGGCCAAGCCGAGATAGGCGCAGGAGTCGACCCGAACACCGGGGCCTGCCGGCTCCTTGTAGGCCGTGATGGTCCCCGCCGCTGTCGCCACGACCCGCGCCTGCACCGCAAAGCCGCGCGGCGCTGGAACGGCGGCCTGTGTCGCCAGACCGAGATCCGCCAAGGTCTCGCCCGCGGCGATGCGGAACTGCGCTTCGACAAGGTCCACGCCAGTCA
This sequence comes from Caulobacteraceae bacterium, assembly GCA_036488995.1. Classification (GTDB taxonomy): domain Bacteria; phylum Pseudomonadota; class Alphaproteobacteria; order Caulobacterales; family Caulobacteraceae; genus Acaudatibacter. Next base: position 13,325 of record DASXGQ010000230.1, on the reverse strand, counting down.
CCACCTCGGTGACCGTGTGCTCGACCTGGATGCGCGGGTTGCACTCGATGAAGTAGTAGGCGCCCGCCTCCGGATCGAGGAGGAATTCGACGGTGCCGGCGTTCACATAGCCCGCCGCGCTCGCCAGTTTCACCGCGTCGGCCAGAATTCTCGCGCGCAGGGTCGGCTCGAGGCCCCGCGCAGGCGCGATCTCGACGACCTTCTGGTTGCGCAGCTGCACCGAGCAGTCGCGCTCGAAGAGGTGGACGGTGTGGCCAGCCTGGTCGGCCAGCACCTGCACCTCGATGTGGCGTGGGCGCTCGATCAGTTTCTCGACGAACACCGCATCGTCGCCGAATGCGGCCCCGGCCTCGCTGCGGCATCGGGCGAATGCGGACGCCATCTCTGCGGCCTGGTCCACGCGCCGCATGCCTCGCCCGCCGCCGCCGGCCGCCGCCTTCAACATCACGGGAAATCCGAGCGCCTCGCCCACCTCCGCCGCCGCCTCGGCGCTCGCCAGCGCCGCGCCGCTGCCCGGTACGACCGGAACGCCCTGCGCCGCCGCGAGTGCGCGCGCCTTCACCTTGTCGCCGAACAACTCCAGCGTCTCCGGCCGCGGTCCGACGAACGCCAGGCCGGCCTCTTCGCACCGTCGCGCGAACTGGGCGTTCTCCGAGAGGAAACCATAACCGGGGTGGACGCAGTCGCAGCCACTCGCCCTGGCTGCCTCGATAAGGGCGTCGGCGTCGAGGTAGGCCTTCACCGGATCGCCATCCGCCGCGCCGATCGGCCGCGTCGCGGCGCTGACCCGGGTGTGCAGCCCAAGCGCGTCGGCCGGAGCGTGGACGCTAACGCTCTCGATGCCGAGCGAGGCGGCCGCACGGGCGATGCGGATCGCGATCTCCCCACGATTGGCGATCAGTACGCGTTTGAACACTGGGGCGCCTCGCTCTCTTGGCGGACCGTCTTGGCGCGGCCGCGTCGTCGACTGTCAGGCCAAGCGGCGGGGCAATCAATTGGCGGGAGTCACGGTCCCTCCCCTTCGGGGGAGGGTGGCTCGACGCGAAGCGGCGAGACGGGTGGGGAAGTGTGGATCATCACCGGCGCCGGTGTCTTTCCCCAGGATTCCCCACCCGTCGCGCCTTCGGCACGCCACCCTCCCCAGAAGGGGAGGGATGCCGTAAGACGGCGGCAAACACGCCCGGGGGACCCCCAAGATGCTGAACCGACGCGACTTCCTCCTGGCCACGGGCGCCATTTCGCTCGTTCCGACGGCCGGTCTGGCCCAGGCCGACGGGGATGCGAAGCTCGACGGTTTGTTCAGCGTTTTCGTGGAGGAGGACCTCCATCAAAGGCCGGAAGGGGCGACCCAGCTGGGTCTCGACAAGGGCGCCAATGCGGGCCTGCGCGGCCAGCTCACCGACAATTCCGCTGCGGGCATAGCCAAGGTCAGGGCGCTCAACGCCGACCAGCTGCGCCGGCTCGAGGCGGTCGACCGCGCCGCCCTCTCGACAGACGGCAAGGTCAGCCTCGACACCGTGCTCTACACCCGGCGCTCCGCCGCGGCGGTTCAGGCGTTCGATTTCGGCGGCGGGGGGTTTGGCCCCTCCCCCTATGTCGTCAGCCAGAACACCGGCGTCTATCAGTCCTTCCCGGTCTTCCTGGACACCAAGCATCCGATCAATTCGGCCGAGGACGCCGACGCCTACATGGCGCGGATGGAGGCTTATGCGGGCCAGCTCGACAACGACACCGCGCGCATGACCCACGATGCGGCCCTGGGGGTGGTCCCGCCGGACTTCATCCTCGACCGGACGCTGGAGCAGCTCACGGCCACGCGCACGGACGCGGCTCACAATCTCCTGGTGGTCTCGATCACCCGCCGCGCGGCCGCCAAGGGCCTCCCTGGCGACTACGCCGCGCGGGCGGCGAAGCTCTACGACGAGAAGATCGGGCCGGCCTATGATCGCCAGATCGCCCGGGCGCGTGAGCTTCGGGCGTCCGCCACGCACGACGCGGGGGTCGGCCACTTCAAGCAGGGGCCGGCCTATTACGCCGTGGCGCTCAAGGCCACGACGACGACCGCCTTCTCACCCGACGAGGTGCACAAGATCGGGCTGGAGCAGGGGGCGGAAATCGCCTCGCGCATCGACGCTCTCCTCAAGGCGCAAGGCATGACCAAGGGCAGCGTCGGCGAGAGGCTGAACGCCCTCACCAATGACCCCGCCCAGAGCTTTCCCAACACCGACGAGGGCAAGGCGCAGGCGATCGCCTATTGCAACGGCCGGCTCGCGGCGATCCGCCCGCGCCTGCCCACCCGGTTCAAGCGCCTGCCGCCTTACCAGTTCGAGGTGCGTCGCGTTCCGCGCAACCTCGAGCCCGGCGCAGCGGCCGCCTACTCCGAGGGCGCCGCCATCGACGGCTCGCGGCCAGGGATCGTCTACATCAACCTGCGGGAGTCCTCGGACTGGCCGAAGTGGACCCTGGCCAGCGTGATCTATCACGAAGGCCTGCCGGGCCATCAGCTGGAGGGTGGCCTCGCCCTCTCCAACCCGCACCTGCAGCTGATCCGCAAGACGATCGGCTTTTCCGGCTACGCCGAGGGCTGGGCCCTCTATGCCGAACAGCTCGCGGACGAAATGGGCATGTACGACGACGATCCGCTCAGCCGGATCGGCTATCTGCAGGCCCAGCTCTTCCGCGCCGGGCGCTGCGTGGTCGATACGGGTATCCACCATCTGGGCTGGAGCCGCGAGAAGGCGATCCAGTATTTCGTGGACACCGTCGCCTACACGCCGGGCCGTTCCGCGCTCGAGGTGGAGCGCTATTGTTCTTCGCCCGGTCAGGCGTGCAGCTACAAGCTCGGCCACACGGTCTGGACCCGCGCTCGCGCCAGGGCGCAATCTGCGCTCGGCCCGCGCTACGACATCAAGGACTTCCACGAGGCTGGGTTGAACTGCGGCCGCGTCCCCCTGGAGATCCTCGACGGGGTGATCGACGGCTGGATCTCCGGCATGCGGGCAGCCTGACGGGCCGAAGGGAAGAAGTATGACACGCAGACGGACTCTTCGATCGGTCGCTCTGGCTGCGCTGGGCTCCCTGACGACGTCCCTCATCGCCGGCCAGGTGGCGGCGCAGGACGCGCCCACGGGCGCGCCGTTCGTGCTCAAGACCCTCGCCCCTGGCGTCTACGCCGCCATCGATGGCCCTGGCCACAAGGCCGGCTCCAATGCGGGCATTGTCGTCGGCGACGACGGCGTGGCGGTGATCGACGCCTTCTTCACGCCCGACGCGGCCAAGGCCCTGCTTGCGACGATCCGCCAGCTGACGCCCTGGCCGGTCCGCTATGTCGTGAACACGCACTATCACGTCGACCACACCGGCGGAGACCAGGTGTTCCGCGACGCCGGCGCGGTCATCATCGCCCATCGCAATGTGCGCGAGTGGCTTCATAGCGAGAACCCGCGCCTGCTCGGCGATCGCATGACGCCGGCCCAGCGCGCCTTGATCGCCGGCCTGCCCGAGCCGGACCTCACGACCACGACGTCCCTGACGATCTGGCTGGGCGCCCGACGCCTCGATGTGAAGGCCTATCCGGGCCACACCGGCGGCGACCTCATCGTCAAGGTTCCCGACGCCAAGACGGTCTTTGCAGGCGACCTGCTCTGGCGACACACCTCGCCCAATGTGATCGACGGCCGCATCGCGCCGTGGATCGCCACCGACAACGCCTTCCTCGCCCTTCCCGACGCGGCGCACACGATCTTCGTGCCCGGCCACGGCCAGGTGGCGGACGCCGCCGACGTCGCCGACTTCCGCGACTATTTGTCTGACCTTCTGTCCAACGTACGCAAGGCGAGGGCTGCAGGATTACGCGGCGCGGCGCTCACGGCTCAGGTTCTTCCGAAGATGAAGGCGAAATACGGAGACTGGGACGCATTCGACTACTTCATTCCCAAGGAGATCGCCTTCACCGAAGCTGAGCTGAACGGGACAAAATATCTCCCCGTTGCACCGAGCGACTGATCGCCGCGCAATCTCTGAGTTGTGAGCGCCTGCGGCATGACACCGCTTGTCCAAGCGGTCGCGTTTGGTTCACATGATCGCGTGGGGTTAACGCGAGTCGTCCGAGTCTCAATTCGATGACGCCAGCCGTCACCGTCGAACTGATTGCCGCTACCGTCGAACTCGAGCAGCCCATGGCGGGTGGCATGAGGACCGTCGGGACGGGCTTCCTCATTGCCGATCCCACGCCGGACGGCCGGCCGCGCGTCGTTCTCGTGACGGCGAACCATGTCCTCGACCGAATGAAGAGCGACGAGGCCACCGTCGGCTACCGGATCGAACAACCCGACGGCTCCTGGAGCTTCGCCCCGCAGCAGATCCCCATCCGCGCCGGCGGAAAGGCGTTGTGGGTGCGCCACCCCACGCGCGATGTCGCGGCGATCAGCATCTCCGCCCCGCCTGCCTTCGCCCAGGCGGCGATCCCCCTCTCCTGGCTCGCCGGCGACAGCGCTCTCGAAGGCGAGAAGCTGGCGCCGGGCGACGAGATGATGACCCTGGGCTATCCGCAGGGGCTTTCGGCCAACACCGCCGGTTTCCCGATCCTGCGCGCCGGGCGGGTCGCCTCCTATCCCCTCGGCCCCTCCAAGGCCTTCCCGACCTTCCTGCTGGATTTTCGCGTCTTCCCGGGAAATTCCGGCGGCCCGGTGTACCTGAATCCCGCCAACACCCAGGCAGACGGCGCCGCCACGGCCAGCCCTGTGATCGCCGGCATGCTGACCCAGCAGGTCGAGGTCGGCGAGGAGAACCTCGGCATCGGCATCGTCACTCAGGCCGAGTTCATCCGCGAAACCGTGGCCGAGCTTGACCTGCCGAGCGCCATACCGGCGCAGCCAGCCAGCCCGACCGTCTCGGTGGCGAGCACGTCGGCCTCGGCGCTCACCCGCGCCGGAAGCGCGCCCCGAAAGGCGGTTTCCGCCGAGGTCTACGCGAACGCACCCTGACAGGGCTTGCCTTCGGCGCGTTGCGCTCCGATAGCCGCTGGCCGTAACCCGGACGCGCGCGCCCGGGCCGCATAAAGAACCTCGTCCACCAGGGGGCAGATTGACCGTCCACATCATCGGCGCTGGCCTGGCCGGCCTGTCGGCCGCAGTGCGGTTGGCGGAAGGCGGCGCCCGGGTCTCGCTGCTCGAGGCCTCGGCCCAGGCGGGAGGCCGCTGCCGGTCCTATGTCGATCCCGTGCTCGAGATGCGCCTGGACAACGGCAATCACCTGGTCCTGTCCGGCAACCACGACACCTACGCCTATCTGCGAACGCTCGGCGCCGCCGACCGGCTCGCCGGGCCGGACGAGGCCGTGCTCGATTTCCACGACCTGAGCGCGGGTGAGCAATGGCGGATCCACGCCAATGCGGGGCCCGTGCCCTGGTGGGTGCTCTCGCCCCGCCGCCGGGTCCCGGGGACTCGCGTCACCGACTACGTCGCCCTGGGCCGGCTGCTGGCCGCCGGAGACGGGGATCGCATCGATCAGGTCATCGCCTGCCGCGGCGCCCTTTGGGACCGTCTGATGGAGCCCTTCCTGCTGGCCGCGCTCAACACCCCGGCCGCCGAAGGCTCTGCGCAGCTGGCCGGCGCGGTGATCGCCGAGTCCCTCGCCCGAGGCGGGCGAGCCTACCAGCCCCGCGTGGCGCACCCGACCCTCTCGGCCGCATTCATCGAACCCGCCCTCGCCTACCTCGCCACGCGGGGCGTGCGGGTGAGCTATGGCGCGCCGGTTCGCAGCCTCGCCTTCGAAGGCGACCGCGTGACCGGTCTTGGTCTCGCCGATGGCGACATCCAGGTGCACCCAGGGGATCAGGTGGTGCTCGCCGCCCCGGCCTGGATCAGCGCCGGTCTCGTTCCCGGTCTGTCTGCCCCTGATCGGTTCAACGCCATCGTCAATGGCCACTTCAAGGTCGCCCCGCCCCCGGGACTGAGGCCGATCGTGGGGGTGATCGGCGGCGCGGCCCAGTGGATCTTCGCCTTCGAGGACCGCATTTCGGTGACGGTGAGCGCCGCCGACGACCTCGCCGACCAGGATCGCGACGCCCTCGCCCGCCGCTTCTGGGCCGACATCGCCGAGGTGCACGGCCTGCCGCCCGAGCCGCCGCCGTCGCGGATCGTCAAGGAACGCCGGGCCACCTTCCATGCGACTCCGGAGCAGAACGCGAAGAGGCCCGCAGCGTCGACCGCATGGGGAAACCTGTTCCTGGCGGGCGATTGGACTGCGACCGGCCTGCCAGCCACGATCGAGGGGGCGATCCGATCGGGAGTCACGGCGGCAAGGCTTGCCCTCTCCCGCGCAGCAAAGCCGTGATAAGAACCCGTATGGACGACGCCGCATTCGATTTCCGGCAATCGCTCGACCCCGCCCTCGACGCCAGCGTCACCCGCGCCGCCCAGGCCCTTCTGGAGCGTCAACGGGACGATGGCCACTGGGTGTTCGAGTTGGAGGCCGACGCCACCATTCCTGCCGAGTACATCCTCCTTCGCGCCTATCTGGGCGAACCGGACGCGCCGGAGCTCGAGCGCAAGATCGGCGTCTATCTTCGCCGGATCCAGGGCGAGCATGGCGGCTGGCCCCTGTTCCACGGCGGCGCGCTCGATGTGAGCTGCACGTTGAAGGCCTATTTCGCCCTGAAGATGATCGGCGACGATCCCTCCGAACCGCACATGGTCCGGGCGCGCGAGGCGATCCTGGCCCGCGGCGGAGGCGCGGCCTGCAACGTCTTCACCCGCATCCTGCTGGCCCTGTTCGGCATCGTCGACTGGAAGGCCACTCCGGAGATCCCGGTCGAGATCATGCACCTGCCCAGGTGGTTCCCGATCCACCTGTCGAAGGTCTCCTACTGGGCGCGCACGGTGATCGTTCCGCTGCTTGTGCTGCGCGCCGTGCGGCCGCGCGCGCGCAATCCGCGCGGGGTGACCATCGACGAAATCTTCCTCGAGCCGCCCTCGACCATCGACCGTCTCCCCCACGGGGCGCACCAGAAAGAGCCCTGGGCCAGCCTGTTCTTCGCTTTGGACCAGGTGCTTCGGGTCGTCCGGCCGAAGTTCCCCAAGGGCTCACACCAGAACGCCATCGACAAGGCCAAGGCCTTCGTCGACGAGCGACTCAACGGCGAGGACGGCCTGGGCGCGATCTTCCCGGCGATGGCCAACGCCGTGATGATGTACGACGCCCTCGGCTATCCCGAGGACTATCCGAACCGCGCCACCGCCCGCGCCTCGGTCGAGAAGCTGCTCGTGGTCCACGAGGACGAAGCCTACTGCCAGCCCTGCTTTTCACCGGTGTGGGACACTGCCCTGGCCGCCCACGCCGTGCTGGAGGCGGGCGGCGAGGCCTGCGATACCGCCGCGGTCCGCGGCCTGGAGTGGCTCAAGCCGCTCCAGGTGCTGGACGTGAAGGGCGACTGGATCGAGTGGCGGCCCCACGTGCGGCCGGGCGGCTGGGCTTTCCAGTACCGCAACGACCACTATCCGGACCTCGACGACACGGCGGTGGTGGTGATGGCGCTCGATCGCGCCCGCGCCCTCTCGCCCGAAGGCTCGCCGGACATGGCGATCGCGCGCGGCCGCGAGTGGGTCGAGGGCCTGCAGAGCCGCAATGGCGGCTGGGGCGCCTTCGACGCTGACAACACCTATCATTACCTCAACAACGTTCCCTTCGCCGACCATGGCGCCCTGCTGGACCCCCCCACCGTGGATGTCGCGGCCCGCTGCGTGAGCATGCTCGCCCAGCTCGGCGAGCCCTCCGACACGCCGCGGATGAAGGCCGCCATGGCCTATCTCGAGCGGGAGCAGGAAAAGGACGGCAGCTGGTTCGGCCGCTGGGGCGTCAACTACGTCTACGGAACCTGGTCGGCGCTCTGCGCGCTCAACGCCGCCGGCGTCGCGCCGGAGAGCCCGATGGTCACCCGCGCCGTGGACTGGCTGATCTCGATCCAGAACCCGGACGGCGGCTGGGGCGAAGGCTGCGACAGCTACAAGCTCGATTATGCCGGGTATGAGCCGGCGCCCTCTGCATCCTCCCAAACCGCCTGGGCCCTCCTGGGCCTGATGGCCGTCGGCCGCGCCGACCACCCGGCGGTGGCGCGGGGGATCTCCTGGCTGATGGAGAACCAGGGCGAGGACGGCGTCTGGCCGGAGGCGACCTATACCGGCGGCGGCTTCCCGCGGGTCTTCTACCTCCGCTACCACGGCTATTCGAAGATCTTCCCGCTGTGGGCCCTGGCCCGCTACCGCAACCTCGCCCGCGCCAACAGCGGCCGCGTGGCCTACGGGATGTGAGCCCGAAGCGCCCCTCCCAGGGGGCCCTGCTCTTCCTGGTCGGCATGCGGCGCGAGGCGCAGATCCTGGGTCCGCAACGCCGCGTCGTCGTCGGGACTGCGGGCCTCGACGCAGCGCTCGCCGAACGGCCGGCCGGCCTCGTGAGCTTCGGGCTCTGCGGCGCGCTGGCGCCGGAGCTGGACGTTGGTCAGCTGGCGATGGCGACGGCGGTCCTCACGGCGGAGGGGCAACTGGCGACAGACGAGGCGCTGTCAAACCGACTGACGTCCCGCCTGCGGGGCGTCGCGCGCGGCCTCTTTGCGGGCTCGGACGCGATCGTGCCCGACCCTCCGCGCAAGGCGGCGCTGAGGCAGACCTCCGGCGCGATCGCCACAGACATGGAAAGTCACATCGCGGCGCAAGCGGCCGCGCACGCCGGCGTTCCCTTCGCCGTCCTGCGGGCGGTGTCGGATCGCGCGGACGAGGCTCTGCCCGCCGCGGCCCAGGCCGGCTTTCGGCCCGACGGGACCGTGGATGTCGCCGCGGTGATCGCCGTCCTCGCGCGCCGCCCTTCGGAGCTACCTGGCCTGCTGAGAACAGCACGACACGCGGGCGCGGCCTTCGCGGCCCTCAAACGGGCCGCCGAAACCCTCGACGACGCATGAGATGAAGGTCAGCCTGGCGCCCGACGCGTCCTCATCCGCAGGGCGGCGCCGGTCATGCCAAGGCCCACCAACGCCAGGGCCCACGCGGCCGGCTCCGGAGTGGCGGTTACAGGATCCCCGATCGTGGCGGAGGCGCCGCCGACAGACACGTTGCCGAAGTCGAAGGGCGCGCCGTTGGCCGCGAACCGCAGCTCTGCGAAGCCCCTCAGCGCCGCCGAGCGAAGGCCGATCCGCAGATTGGTCAACGGACTCGAAGAATTGCCGGTCGCCGGGCTGACTTGCGCGCCGGTGATCGTCTCGAGCACCTGCCCCGAGGCGTTCAGCAGGCTGACGCTATCGCCTGGGTTGATCGAGCCCCAGTAGAAGCTGACCTGGGCCACGCCCGGGTGCGATTGGAGATAGCCCGCGAGGTTCAGGGTCACGTCGCCCCCGCTCTTCGCCGCGCCCCAATAGCCGACGAGCCCCGAAGGCGCGGTTGTGCCAACAGGATGCTCGGACGAGAACACGCCTGAATCGCCAGCGAAGGTCACGGACACACCCTGCGCCAGGACGTAATGCGTGCCTGCGCTCACGTTCGCCATGCCGGGCGCGTCGAAGGTCAGGACATTGACGTATCCGCTGTCGCCCGGGTCTATCGCGTCTCCGCTGGAATTGGTCGCGGAACTCGTGACGTAGGTGGCGGCGGGCGCCGCCCCCGCCGCAAAGCCCAAGGTTGCTACCGCAAGTGTAGCTAGTGTCACTGCTCTCATCGGCGGTGATCCTCGCTCTATGGGGGCGTGGCCAATTAACGCATATGTACGGAAAAGATCAAATCTCCGTCTGACAAAAGACGCAGAACCGCCGTTACGCCAAAGCTCGAATCGAATAGACGGAAACGGCTTCGCTTCCGCCGTCGCCAACTTGGCTGTGCGCAAGCTTTGCTTAGATTTTAGAGACCACGAACCTCACGAACCCCACGAACAGGGTCTGCGGGTTCAGAAGCATGCCACCGAGGCGTGCGCCGTTAGTTCTGATGCCAGCCGAAGGCCCGCGAAGAGCCAAAGAGCAGGCACATCAAACATCGCCACCCATCAGGCGGTGTCGCCTGATGGGTTTGCCCCACGTTCGTGTGGTTCGTGAGGTTCGTGGTTTAATGGTAGCGCGACTACACCGCGATCAGTCGACTTCGACGACTTTCCGGGAGGACTGTGGCCGCTTGGCGCGGATCTCCGCCAGCTTCTGCTCCACGTGGCTGGAGAAGACGAACTTGGCGGGCCGCTGGTTGTCGATCGAGATGTCCTTGGCCATCGGCCCATCGGTGCGAACCCCGCGCACCGCCAGTTCGGCGGCCTTGAGCGGGTTCTGCATGATCGCGGTGACGGCGCTGGCCTCGAAGCCAGAGTGGACCATGCAGTCGGCGCACTTCTCGTAGTTGCCTACGCCGTACGCGTCCCAGTCGGTCTCTTCCATCAGTTCCTTGAAGGTCTTGGCGTAGCCTTCGCCGAGCAGGTAGCAGGGCCGCTGCCAGCCGAACACCGTGCGGGTGGGGTTGCCCCAGGGCGTGCAGTGGAACGACTGGTTGCCGGCCAGGAAGTCCAGGAACATGGTCGACTGGGTGAACGACCATTCCTTGGCGCCGCGGCCGCGCTTGAAGATCTCGCGGAACAGTTCCTTGGTCTTGGTCCGGTTGAGGAAGTGCTCCTGGTCGGGCGCCCGCTCGTAGGCGTAGCCGGGGGAGATGGTGACCCCGTCGATCCCGATCTTCTTCATCTCGTCGAGGAAGTCCGCCGTGCGCTGCGGATCGGCGCCCTGGAACAGGGTGCAGTTGATCGAGACCTGGAAGCCCTTCGATTTGGCCAGCCGGATCGCCGCCACCGCCGTCTCGTAGACGCCGTCCTGGCAGACCGACTTGTCGTGCATGACCTTGTCGCCATCCAGGTGGATCGACCAGGTGAACATCGGGTCGGGCTTGTACTGGTCGATCTTCTTGGTCAGCAGCAGGGCGTTCGTGCACAGGATCACGAACTTCTTCTTCTCGAGGAAGCCGCGCACGATCCGGGGCAGGTCGCGGTGCAGCAGGGGCTCACCGCCGGCGACCGACACCACCGGCGCGCCGCACTCGTCGATCGCCGCCATGCACTGGTCGTAGGAGAGCCGCTGGTTGAGGATCTCGTCGGGATAGTCGATCTTGCCGCAGCCCGCGCAAGCCAGGTTACAGCGGTAGAGCGGCTCGAGCATCAGCACGAGCGGGTATCGCTTGACGCCTGAGAAGTGCTGCTTGGCGATGTAGCTACCGATACGCGCCACCGCCTTGAAGGGAATCGCCAACTTAACGGCTCCTCGTGTCTCTAGAACCTACGCGCCCACGGGCGCCGGTCGGGGCCGCAGCTCCGCGGGCAACCGAAATTCGATGTCTTCCTTGACCCCTTCCATCGGTTCGACGGTCACCGGGCCAAGCTTCTTGAGGGCTTCGATCACCTCGACGACCAGTTCTTCGGGCGCCGATGCGCCGGCCGTGAGGCCCACTGTGGTCTTGCCCTCGAGCCAGGACACGTCGAGCGCCGAGGCGTCATCGATGAGATAGCTCGGAACGCCCTCCTCCTTGCCGATCTCGCACAGGCGGTTGGAGTTCGAGCTGTTCTTGGCACCCACCACCAGGATTACATCCGCCACGCGCGCCATCTCGCGCACGGCCGACTGCCGATGCTGGGTGGCGTAGCAGATATCGCTCGTGTCGGGTCCGACGATGTTGGTGAAGCGCGCCTTGAGCGCCTCGATGACCGCGCGGGTGTCGTCCACGCTGAGCGTGGTCTGGGTCACGTAGGCCAGCGGCGCGTCATGCGGCAGATCGAGGGCGGCGACCTCCTCGGCGGTGGAGATCAGGTGGACCGGCGCCTTGATCTGGCCGATCGTCCCTTCGACCTCAGGGTGGCCGGCGTGGCCGATGAGGATGATGTGCCGGCCGTGGCGGACATAGCGCTTGGCCTGGGCATGGACCTTGGAGACCAGGGGGCAGGTCGCGTCGAGCACCGGCAGTCCGCGCTCGGCCGCGGCGTCCACCACCGAGCGGGCGACGCCGTAGGCGCTGAAGACCACGTGGGCGCCGTCAGGGACCTGATCCACCTCCTCCACGAACACCGCGCCCTTGGCCTTGAGGTCCTCCACCACGTGACGGTTGTGGACGATCTCGTGCCGCACGTAGACGGGGGCATGGTACTTATCGAGCGCGCGCTCGACGATCTCGATGGCCCGCACGACGCCGGCGCAGAAACCGCGGGGCTGGGCCAGTATCACGCGCATGTTCGACTCAGCTCCGCGTCTCGGTGATTCTCGCCGGCTGCCGCATCGGCGGCGCACGCGAAACGTTGGGATAGCAGGTATGGGCGGAAGATAGGAGTGCAACCCCGCCGCCGACGCTGAAGTTGTCGCAACTTTGCAACTGCGGGCGCAATTTACGACGCGTGTCCGGCCCCGATCCTCATGACCTGAACCGCTTCGTCGACGCCCAGACCGGCGTCTTCGACGCCGCGCGCGCCGAACTTCGCAGCGGCCGCAAGGCCAGCCACTGGATGTGGTTCGTCTTCCCCCAGATCGCCGGCCTCGGCCAGAGCCCCATGGCGCGGCGCTACGCCATAACCTCCCTCGCCGAGGCGCGCGCCTACCTCGCCCACCCCGTCCTGGGCCAGCGCCTGCGAGACCTGACGGAGATCGTCGTCATGCTGCCCGACACCGACGCCCGCACGATCTTCGGCGACATCGACGCCGTGAAGTTCCGCTCCTCGATGACTTTGTTCGACGCCGTCGAGTCGGGGGGCGTGTTCGCCCAGGCGCTGGGGCGTTTCTTCGGGGGCGGACGCGATCCGGCGACGCTGGAACGGATCTGACCGCCAAGCCCGTCCCTCCCCTTCTGGAGAGGGACGGCTTCACTCCGACCTCAAAGCACCAGGCGCAGGAACCGGTTGAGGCGCAGGTCGAGCCAGGTCCACGGCTTGAAGATCGAGGCGTTTTCCTTCCACGACAGCATGATGATCTGGGCCTTGCCCACCAGGTTCTCCTCGGGGACGAAGCCGACCCCGAGGTCGTCGCCGATCTGGGCCTCGACGCGACTGTCCCAGCCGCAGCCGCCCAGCCGCGCGTCCTCCGGCGCCAGCCCCGGGTCGAAGCGGCTGTCGGCCGAGTTCTCGCGGTTGTCGCCCATCATGAAGTAGCAGCCTGCCGGGACCGTATAGACGGCTGTGTTGTCGGCCGGGGTGTCGCCGGGGTGCGCCTGGATCAGGTAGGAACGGCCCTCGGGATTGGTCTCGCGGCGCAGCATCTCCTGCTCGGGATATCCGTGGTCGTCGGTCTGGATCGTCCCCACCGGCTGTTGCACGAGGGCCTTGCCGTTGATGAA
>DASXGQ010000137.1:0-10545 GCA_036488995.1 Caulobacteraceae bacterium | reverse complement strand
CTCTCCATCGCCCGATCGTTTCGTCCTGAAGATTGGCGGCGGTTGCTGGACGTCGCAGGACTCGATCCCGGCGTGCGGGTCTTCCGCGTGTTTCCTTATCGGCTGTGCGTCGAGCGGATCCGGTAGATCGGCCGCCTCGCTCCGTCAGTAGGCGGGCCGCACCTCAATGCGGCGGTTGAAGGCGCGGCCGGCCGCGCTGTCGCGCTCCGCCAGGTAGTGATAGTTCCCAAGGACGAAGCCGACGTTGATCCGGTCGCGAGGTATGCCGCGCGCCTGCAGGTGTGCGGTCACGGCTTTGATGCGGGCGTCACAGAGCACCAGGCTCTCCTGCGCGCCGCAGGGATCGTCGCCGAAGCCGTCGATCGTGGCGCTGAGGTTCCGCTCGCACAACAGCGCCGCAAGTTGATCGAGTTCGCCTGCCGCCTCAGTCGTGACTGCGGACTCGTTCTCAGGGAAGTGGATCCGCCAGATCGCCCGTTCGCCGTCGGCGACGAACCGGCTCACTTCCCATTCGCAATGGGCGACGACCGCGTTCCAGATCCCCGCCGCCCAGGTTTCCGTCTCTTCCTGAGGGCGACACTCCAACAGCCGTGACAACCGGCCAAGCCAGCCGTGGTAGCCGGCGAGTCCCATCGGGCTCCAGCCGTCCGGCGGACGCGACAGGTCCAACGTGAGGCGCGCGCCGCCTGGCGTGGCCTCCACGGTGAAGGCGATGAGGTCGCTCAGGCTCAGCCGCCTTGGCGGATCGAACTCGGTGACTTGAAGGGTGACCCGCTTGCCAGGGTTGAACACGCCGATGCCGCCCAGCCGCGCTTCGAACTTCTCGCAAGGCCAGAGCCAGGCCCCAAGTTGACTGGGTTCGGTCAGCGCCGACCAGATCCGCTCGGGGGAATGAGGATAGTCGCGCACGAACCGGAATGTCCGACGGTCGACGAAACCGCCCAGGCGGAGGTCATTGGCCTCTCGGTAGGGCGTCGTGTGAGACTGGCGTGCGGGGATCTTCCTGCTCATGTGTTTGGCTCCGTGTTCGGGTGAGCCGTGGCGTCGAGATGGCGCCCAAGGTCGTCGAGGCGACGTGTCCAGATCCGGCGGCATTCGTCGATCCAGCCGCTGGCATCATCCAGGCCGCGCGGATCGAGGCTGTAGATGCGCCGCTGCGCCTCGCCACGCACCCGCACGAGCCGCGATTTCAGCAGCACGGACAAATGACGCGACACGGCAGGGCGCGAGATAGAGAACCGCGCCGCGATGTCGCCGGCGTTCAGGTCCACGCCGGACAGCATCTCCACGATCTGAGCCCGGACAGGGTCGGCGAGGGCGGCGAAGGTTTGCATGCGAATGCGTAACATTCGAGTTACGTAACATGCAAGTTAAATTTGACGTGGCGTTCTCGACACGCGCGCATAGGCTGCGCTGACAATCGGCAGCGGCGTAGCCCTGGCCGCCAGGGCAAAGGTCTTCGCGGCGGCGACCGCCCCAGCGCCCCGGACTGGTCGATCGGGCAAGACCAGTTGGCCGATCGCCCATGGGGGCAGGCAGGCGAGGGCGGACTGGACCACAAGCGCCTGCAGCGGCCGGCCCGGGGCGCCGAGGGGCGAGGCGCGCGACACGAGATCGAGGAACTCGCCGATCACTGGGCTGGGGCGCAGGCGCGGCTTCATGGCCCTGATCGCGGCGAGGGCCTGGGCGTGCGATGCGGGCGGGTCGCCGGCGCCGTAGGCCGCCGCCACTTCCCTGCCTTCGGCCCAGTACCGGTCCGCCTCTTCCGGAGGCAGGCGCGGCGCGAGAAGTCTGCGATAAGCGGTCAGGAAGCCGTATCCTGCAGTGACGTGGACCCAGTCGGCCAGTTCGCTATCCCGGGCCGAATATGGCTCCCCGTCCGGAGTCGTTCCGGTGACGCGAGCGTGGCGGCGGTCGACGGCCTCGATCCCCGCCTGCGCGGCGGCAGTCGGTCCGAATGTGGTGAGAAGCGCGGCCTGCGCGGTGCGCCGCATCCGTCTCAAGGGATCTGCCCGGAAGTTGGAATGATCCCAGACGCCGGCTCGCACCCTGGGTTCGGCCAGCTCCAGAACCACCGCGGCGATGCCGCCCACGGCAAGGACAAAGGGATTGGCATGGACACGCCAGGCCATCGAGTCCGGCCCGAACAAGCCAGGGTCGCCTTGCGGTCCGGGTGTCGGCGCGGGCAGTCCGATCAGCGTTGCGAGAAGCCCCGCGCGACGGTTCAGGGCGTCACGGCCCGCCTGGGTGTCGCTCTGGCTCAGGATGAGCCTCCCCCGTCCGTTCTATCTTTCGGGTGGAGCGAAGCATGGTCTGCTTCAAAGGTTAATCCCTCGTCCGCAGGAGGACGAAGGAAGCATGCCGATCTGGCGTCCCGAGGCAGGACACGCAACGCAATCCCCGCTCGGACGAATCCGTCTGAGCGGGGACGATATGCCTTGGATTCAAAAACTTAGAGCCTGATCCGGCGTTGGCGCCTGTTCCGTGCGAATGGACCAGACGCTCGACGGCTCTCAGGCCTGGGAGTGGCCCCGGCGCGCCCGCATCCCCGCGCCCACAGCGCCAACGCCCGTGAGCATCAGGGCCCAGGTGGTCGGCTCAGGAACCGTGCCGGTCACGTTGGACGCGCTGGCGAAGCGCCGCGTCTCGGAGGAGGCCACGGCCGGCTGCCGGGCTTCGAGCCGCTGGTACACGCTGTCGAGGGAAGACCCGCCCATCATCATTTCGAGCGACAGGGAGGCCACCGCCCCGGTTCCGACCGAAGCCGCAGCGCCCAGGCCGATCGCGACGGCGATATTCCGCCAAGACCGTTCCGACTTTTCCATAACAAACCCCGGTTGATAAGATAATTAACAAGTAATCAACAATGTATGATCGTGTCAACAACTGAACGTTTGAGCACTTGAACTAAAAGGCGCCGCGAAAATATATTTATAGATGCTCAAACACAGTTAAAGTTTGAGCAAATTCGGAAGAGGCGGCCTAAGGCTGGCATAAGACGGGGGCTTGGCGTGCGGAGCCAGGGGCGCCAAGGGTTCGCCAGTCCGCTGACCGGACGAATGACCTTGCGATCGGGGGGCTTGAGTGGGGATTTCCGAAATCGGGAGGGTGTCGCTCGTCGGCCTGGCGGCGGCGCTCTTCGGTCTCGCCGCTCCGGCTCTGGCGTCGGACGCCCCTGACGCGTTCGCGAGCGCGACCGCGGGACTGCAACGCGCGGATGGATTGCGGCCGCTCTATCTCGACAAGAAGGGCGGTCGAATCCTGATCGCCCTCAAGCCCGACGCCGACGGCCTCGCCGGCGAGTTCATCTACCAGACCTACATGCGTGCAGGATTGGGTTCGACTCCGATCGGGATCGACCGCTCCAACCCCGGACCCACGCGGATCCTCGAATTCCGGCGCGTCGGACCAAAGGTCTATGCCGAGCTCGAGAACTTCGCCTTCCGCGCGGACAACGGATCGGCCGACGAGCGCGAAGCGGTGCGCGAGAGCTTCCCACCCTCGATCGTCTGGTCCGGAGATGTCCTCGCCACAGGTCCGGACGGGACCTTCCTGGTCGACATCTCGAGCTTCATCACGCGGGACGCCTTTGGCGTGACAGACGACCTGAAGCGAGCCGGGCAGGGGACCTTCCATCTCGGCGCCGACCGCAGCTATCCCGACCTTGGCGAGGCCCACGCCTTCCCGGAGAACATCGAACTCGAGGCGCACCAGACTTTCGTATCCGACGATCCGGGCAAGGAGGTGGGCCATGTCGCCCCCGAGCCTCACGCGGTGACGCTGGTCGAGCATCACTCCCTGATCAAGCTGCCGGAGCCCGGCTTCACGCCGCGCTTCGCCGATCCACGCACCGGCGCCTTCGACGAGGTCGTGGCGGACTATTCCGCTCCGCTCAGCGCGCCCCCCATCTATCGGCTCGCCAAGCGCTTTCGCCTCGAGAAGATCGATCCCACAGCGGCAAAGTCGCCGGTGAAGAAGCCCATCGTCTTCTATGTCGATCGCGGCGCGCCCGAGCCAATCCGTTCGGCGCTCGTCGAAGGCGCCCGCTGGTGGGCCCAGGCCTTCGACGCCGCAGGCTTCGAGGATGCGTTCCGTGTCGAGGTCCTGCCGGAGGGCGTCAATCCACTCGACGCCCGCTACAACGTCATCAACTGGGTGCATCGCCAGACCCGCGGCTGGTCCTACGGCTATGCCGTCGCCGACCCGCGCACCGGCGAGATCGTGAAAGGGAATGTCCTGCTCGGCTCGCTGCGCGTGCGCCAGGACATCATGATCTTCCAGGGCCTCCTGGGGGCGGACAAGACAGGGTCGGGCGGCCCTGACGATCCCCTCCAGATCGCCCTCGCTCGCCTGCGCCAGCTCGCCGTGCACGAGACCGGCCACGCGCTTGGCCTGGAACACAACTTCGCCGGCAGCACCTTCGACGATCGCGCCTCGGTGATGGATTATCCCGCCCCGCGGGTGAAGATCGTCGGCGACGGGTTCGACCTGTCCGACGCCTACCAGGTCGGCGTGGGCGCGTGGGACCGGTTCGCGATCAAGTGGCTCTACAGCGAGGCGCCTGCGGGGCCGGAAGGCAAGGTTGCTCTGGAGAGCATCATCCGCGACGGCTACGCCCGCGACCACCTCCGCTACGTGCGGGATGAGGACGCCCGGCCGATCAGCTCAGCGCAGCCCTACGGCGCCCTCTGGGACGACGGCCCTGACAGCGTCGCTTCGCTGCTCCACGTGATGGAGGTCCGCAAGATCGCACTGGCGAAGTTCGGGATCGGGAACATCCCGGAGGGCGCAAGGCTATCCGACCTGAGGCGCGTGATCGTGCCGATCTATCTGTTCCATCGCTACGAGGTGGAATCGGCTGCAAAGTCGGTGGGCGGTGTCGACTTCGCCTATGGCGTGCGTGGCGATCCGATCCTGCCCAACCGGCCGGTGGACGGCGCGCGCCAGCGCCAGGCCCTGTCGGCCCTGCTGTCGACGCTCGACCCGGCGTTCCTCGACCTCCCCGACGCTCTGCTCGACCAGCTGTCGGCCGGCCGTGAGGGCGCGGACGACCGGCAATACGTCACCGAACTGTTCGGTGACCCCGACTCTCCGGTCTTCGACATCGACGAGGCCGTCCGTGCGGCGGCCGATATCACCCTGGCCAATCTGCTGGAGCCCTCGCGGCTTGAACGCGTGCGCGACCAGGGCGCGCGCGATTCCGGCCAGCTCACCCTGACCGAACTGCTCGATCGCACGATCGGGAGCGCGTTCTCCGCCGCTCCGCTTCCCGGGCGCCAGGCCCAGCTGCGCCGTGTCGTGCAGATGCGGCTCGTCACCCGGTTGGCGCATGTGCTCGAGGACAAGTCGGCGAGCCCGGAGGTGAAGGCGGCCGTCAAGGCGAGACTGGATCAGCTGGCGGAGACCCTTGCACGCCGGCAGACGGGCGATCCTGCCGACATCGCGCAGGATCGCTATCTCGCCCAGGCCATTTCCAACCCGGCGCGTGACGAACTCGGGGCGCTCGCCGCCGCCGACAAGGGGTTCGAGCCGCCGCCCGGCATGCCGATCGGCGAGGCCGGCGAAGCCTGCTGGTTCTGCGATGCGCTACCTGCGAGCCAATGATTTCGTGAGGCGGACGGCTCGATGACCGTTCCGGCCGCGGACGACGGACTGGCGCCCTGGCTTCGTCGCTGGGCGTTGACGCCTGATGGACCCGCCTTCGAAACAAAGTTCGGCAGCCGCCTGGCGCCCGTGCTCACCGCCTCCGGCGAGCGGGCCATGCTGAAGGTGGCCGCCCATCCAGAGGAAGTCGCAGGCGGAGCCCTGATGGCCTGGTGGGACGGCTTGGGCGCCGCCGCCGTCCTGGCGCGCGAGGGCTACGCCATCCTGCTGGAGCGCCTGGAGGGGCCGCGCAGCCTGGCCGCTCTCGCCCGGCAAGGCGCGGACGACGAGGCGACACGTATCCTTTGCAAGGCGGCCGCAGGCCTGCATGCGCCACGCTCCGCGCCGCCTCCGCCGACCCTGGTCCCCCTCGACATCTGGTTCCGCGCGCTCTGGCCGGCCGAGACGACGCACGGCGGCGCTTTCGCCACGGCCGCCGCCGTCGCACGCGAGTTGCTCGACGATCCGCGCGACCCGGTCGTGCTGCACGGCGATCTCCACCATGAGAACGTCCTCGACGGCGGCGCGCGCGGCTGGCTGGCGATCGACCCGAAGGGGCTCGTGGGCGAGCGCGCCTTCGAATTCGCCAACCTGTTCCGCAACCCCGACGCGGGTCTCGCGCTCGCTCCCGGCCGCATGGGTCGGCAGGCCGGGATCGTCGCCGAGACGGCGTGCCTGGAGAGGTCGCGCCTGCTTCGCTGGGTGCTCGCCTACGCGGGGCTGGGGGCGGCCTGGAGTCTTCAGAGCGGGCATGAGGCCGACGCGAGCGCCGGCCTCGACATCGCCCGGGCCGCCGAGGCGGAACTCGGCTCATGAACGCGGCGCGCGCGCAGGGGCGGGAGCAAACGGGCGACCCGCCGATCGTCCGCACCCAGATCCCCGCGCGCCTGGACAGCCTGCCATGGAGTCGCTTCCACACCCTGCTCGTCCTGGCCTTGGGCGTGACCTGGATCCTGGACGGCCTGGAGGTGACGATCGTCGGCGCCATCGGGCCGGCTCTGCAGGACAAGGCCACGCTGGGTCTCACAACGACCCAGGTCGGTGGGGCGGCGTCGTTCTACCTTGCCGGCGCCATCGTCGGCGCTTTGGTCTTCGGCTGGCTTACCGATCGATATGGCCGCCAGACGGTGATCTTCCTCACCCTGGGCGTCTATCTCGCCGGCGTGCTCGCCAGCGCGCTCTCCGTCGACTTCGCCATGTTCGCCCTTTGCCGGCTGGTGACGGGCCTGGGCATCGGCGGGGAGTATGCGGCGATCAACTCGGCCATCGACGAGCTCATTCCCGCCCGCTGGCGCGGGCGGGTCGACCTGATCGTGAACGGAAGCTTCTGGCTGGGCGCCGCCGCTGGCGCCGCAGCGGCGCCCCTGCTCCTCGATCCCCGCCTCTTTCCGATCGGACTTGGCTGGCGACTGGCGTTCGCCATCGGTGGCGTCCTCGGCCTCGGCATCCTCTTTCTACGCAGGCTCGTGCCGGAGAGCCCGCGGTGGCTGATCATCCATGGTCGGGTCGATCGGGCCGAGCGTATGGCGGCGCGGATCGAGGCCCGGGCGGGCGGCGCGGCGACTCTGCCGCCGGACGCTCCCGTGCTGGAGATCCGCCCAGGCGGCGCGTTCGGCCTGCGGACGCTTATACGCGCGCTGCTGACCCGCTACCCACGACGTACAGCCCTCGTCCTTACCCTGATGGCGGCCCAGGCCTTCCTCTACAACGCCCTGTTCTTCACCTACGGCGTGGTCCTCACGCGGTTCGAGGCTGTTCCGGCGCAGCGCGTGGGCCTCTTCATCCTGCCGCTGGCGGTCGGCAATTTCGCCGGCCCGCTCGTGCTCGGCCACCTGTTCGACACGGTTGGCCGCCGGCCGATGATCGCCGGCTCCTACGCTCTTTCGGGAGTCCTGATGATCGCAACCGCCCTGGCCTTTGGAGTCGGAGCGTTGACGGCGACCACCCAGACGGCGGCATGGATGGTGATCTTCTTCTTCGCCTCGGCGGCGGCCAGCGCGGCCTATCTGACGGCCAGCGAGGTCTTTCCGCTGGAGGTGCGGGCCCTGGCGATCGCCGTCTTCTACGCGGTCGGCACCCTTATCGGCGGCCTCGCCGCCCCCACGCTCTACGGCGCCCTGGTCGCCACGGGTCAGCGCTGGGCCCTGTGCGGCGGCTATGTCTTCGCCGCCGTCCTGATGCTCGCGGCGGCCCTCGTGGAGCTGTGGCTTGGCGTTCCCGCCGAACGCCGTCCGCTTGAAGCCCTCGCAACGCCCCTCACCGCCGTCGAGTAGCTGGCGCCACCGGACAGAAGCGGATCGCCGCGTCGAGACCGCGCGTTGCAGTCCGATGGCGCGCCTCGCGCCTAACAGCAAAGAAAGAATCAGGGAGACATTAAACCGCGATGGACAAGATCAAACTTGGCCTCACGGCGGCCGTCTCGGCCCTGCTCGCGCTCCCCGGCGCCGCCCTTGCGGCTCCCGATGCGCAAGCCGAGTCGGCGGTCCCGCCGGCGCAAAGCTACGCCGACCTCTTCCAGCCGATCCCCAATGCGACGGAGAAGCTGAAGCTGTCGGACATGCAGGAGGCCCAACGGGCGCAGAGCCAGCCTCGGCTGATCCTGGCCCAGAACCACCACCATCATCATCACCACCATCATCACCATCACCACCACCACCATCACAGGTGGTGGCCGTTCTGACGATGAGGGCCCGGGCCGCGCGTGCGCGGTTCCGGGCCCGCCTTCAGGCGCCGCGGGATTTCGCGATGCGGAGCATGTGCCGATAGGTTCCGTCGAAGACCGTATTGGTCGAGGAGAGCCAGCGGCTGTTTTCCGATAGGCCGTCGCGATTGTCCCGGATGCGGCGGGACTGCAGCTCCCGCTCGGCCGCTTCCTCCTCGTCCATCGGCTCCAGCGAGAGATCCGCATCGGCGGGAACAATGATCGCCTGCATGAATGGCTCGTCCTTGCGGAAGACGTGGGTGACGCCGGGCGGCGGTGAGCGGAAGATCACGAACAGGATCATTGGCCACCAGCTCGTGCGCAGCAGCGCCGGAACGGCCAGCGGCGTGCTGTCGGTGGGATCGGCATAGTAGCGAGGATGCGGTTCGGTGCGGACCGCCCACCTGGCCGGGACCTTCAGGTCCAGCACGATCTGGTAGGAGTAGAATCTCTCGCCGAACGACCGGAAGGGCGGCCACTCCAGGCCGTTGTCCGGATCTGGCCCCCAGTCCGCGTCGAGCCTGACGCGTCCGTCCTCGGTCGTGACCCGCAGCTCGGCGTCGAACGGATAGAGCACCTCGATCCCGTACTTCGCGCCCTCAGAGAAGGGTGCGCAGTGCCAGATCTGCTCATGCTGTCCGTCGGCTCGAGGAACGGGTTCGCCCGCCCAACCGGGAACCGGCATCTCTATGATCCGTGGCGGCAGCCCGGGACCTACGCTCCGATATTTGACGACAGGCATTTGCTCGATCCCGGCTCCTCTCAAGGCTGAGCTCTTGAAGAGCCGGGACGGTCGGCAGGTTCCGCGAACCTATGCGCGGCTCAAACAGAGGCCCGCGACTGGCCCCCGCCGCCGCCGCGAGACCTACGCCGGTTCGGGCGGCCCTGACCGCCGCCCTGCGGTTTGGGCGTCGCCTGGCGTCTCGGATCGTAATTACTGTGGCGGCCACCGGCGCGAGCCGGCTCAGGCCGGTGGTGGGACCTTTCCACGCGCTCGCCGGCTTCCGGCGCGATCTTCCGGTCGGCGGCCGCGGCAGCGCCAAGAGCGCGGTCGTTGCGGCGGTCGAAGGACGGAATGGTCTGGCGCGTCAGCTTCTGGATGTCCTTCAGCAGCAGCCGCTCGTCGTCGGCCACCAGGCTGATCGCCACCCCATCGGCGCCCGCGCGAGCCGTGCGGCCAATGCGGTGGACGTAGGCCTCAGGGACGTAGGGGAGGTCATAGTTCACGACGTGGCTGACCGCTTCGACGTCGATCCCGCGCGCGGCGATATCCGTCGCCACCAGGGCGCGGACCTCGCCCGCCTTGAACGCGGCCAGGGCGCGCTCGCGCTGGCCCTGGGTCTTGTCGCCGTGGATCGCGGCCGCCTCGACGCCCGCCACCCCAAGGTATTTGGCGACCTTGTCGGCGCCGCGCTTGGTGCGGGTGAAGATGAGCGAACGGCTCATGGCGGCGTCGGCGAGCAGTTCCGCCAGCAGGGGCGACTTGCGTGCGCCCTCCACGAAGATGACCCTCTGGTCGATCCGTTCGACGGGCGTGGCGGCCGGCGTCGCCTGGACCCGGGTCGGATCGCGCAGGAAGGCCTCGGCCAGCTTGGCGATCTCGGTGGGCATGGTGGCGGAGAAGAACAGTGTCTGGCGCGTCTTGGGCAGCGCCGAGGCGATGCGCTTGATCGGCTGCAGGAAGCCCATGTCGAGCATCTGGTCGGCCTCGTCGAGGACGAAGATCTCGACGGCGGAGAGGTCCGCGACCTTCTCCTGCATATGGTCGATCAGGCGGCCCGGCGTCGCCACCAGGATGTCGATCCCGCCGGCCAGGGCGCGCACCTGAGGCCCGTACTTCACGCCGCCGAACACGACGGCGACGGTCAGGCCCATGCCCGAACCGTAGGTGCGGAAGCTGTCGGCGATCTGGGTCGCCAATTCGCGCGTGGGACTCAGCACCAGGGCGCGGCAGCCGCGGCGCGGCGCGGCCTTACGGTCGGCGGCAAGGCGGTGGAGGATCGGCAGCGCGAAGGCCGCCGTCTTGCCCGAACCGGTCTGGGCGATGCCCAGCAGGTCCTTGCCGGTGAGAAGGGGAGGGATGGCCATGGCCTGGATGGGCGTGGGCGTGACGTAGCCCTCGTGGGCCAGGGCGGCGAGAAGCGGCCGCGCGAGGCCGAGGTCTTTGAAGTCGGTCAAGTTGGTCTTGTCTTTCGGATACG
>DASXGQ010000206.1:0-81109 GCA_036488995.1 Caulobacteraceae bacterium | reverse complement strand
GCCGCGGGCACATGTCTTTGTCCCGGATAGTAGAGGTAGAGACCCTCGATGTCCGGGGCCCAGGGCTCGAGCACACGGGCGAGCTGCCCCGAGCGCAGATAGGGCTCGGCCAGCCGATCGCTGCCAAACGCAACCCCCAGCCCGTCGACGGCGGCCTGAAAGCCTAGCAGCGGATCGCTGACCACGACCCGGCCCGGCGGGTCCAGTGTGAACCTTCGGCCTTTCTGCTCGGCCTGCCAGTCGACGAGCGCGCCGTCGGCCCCACGATAGCGGATGCAGCTGTGCCGCTCGAGGTCCTCAGGTGCTCGGGGGACGCCGCGGCGGGCGAGATAGGCCGGAGAGGCGACGAACACGCCCCGCGCGGGACCAGTCACGCGCACGGCGATCATGTCGGCCGCGGCCCACTCGAGCAGTCCGATCGCCGCGTCGAAGCCGGCCGCCACGATGTCGTGCGCGCTCGAATC
Source organism: Caulobacteraceae bacterium (assembly GCA_036488995.1). Lineage (GTDB taxonomy): Bacteria > Pseudomonadota > Alphaproteobacteria > Caulobacterales > Caulobacteraceae > Acaudatibacter. Next base: position 80,645 of record DASXGQ010000206.1, on the reverse strand, counting down.
GACGCTGAGCTCGAGCCGGACGTCCGGATAGGCGGCCAGGTACCGGGCCCAGACCGGCGTGATCACCGCGGGCATTGCGCTGGGGACAACCAATAGGGCCAACCGGCCGAACGGTCGCTGACGCTCCTGATCCAGCGCCTGCATGGCGCCGGAGATCTCGTCCAGCGCCGGCCTCAGCCGCAATAGCAGCCGCTCGCCCGCGCTGGTCAGGGCCACCTTGCGGGTGGTCCGGTTGAACAGGCGCACGCCATGGCGTCCCTCCAGCTCGCGGATGATGTGGCTGAGGGCGGAGGGCGTCACTCCGAGGCGCTCGGCGGCGGCGCGGAAGCTCAGCTCGTCCGCAATGGCGACAAAGGCGGCGAGGTCCCTGAGCTCGGCCCTGACCATTGCTGATCACAATTCATCAATGAGTGAAAAAGAGCACGTATTCTCATTTGTTCCGCCAGTGAACACAATAGCCGGCATGTCCAGGCGCTCGGACCCGATGGGTCCGGCCAGCCGGACAATCCCAACCGAGCGCCGAATAGCGCCACACTCCAGAGGCTCCCATGAACGCTCCGTTCAGCGCGCCCGACGCCGCAGAGCTGACGCGCGACGCGCCGGACCGGCCGAACCTGATGGCCCTGCTGAAGGTCCCGTTGATGGTCGGCGGCGTCGCCCTTGTCCTGGTTGGCGCAGGCTACTTCTGGCTGACCAGCGGCCGTCACGAATCCACTGACGACGCCTACATCGAGGCCGCCGGCGTGGACATCTCGTCGAACATCGCCGGCCGCGTCGTCGAGATCGACGTGAAGGAGAACCAGCGGGTCAGGGCCGGGCAGGTCCTCTTCCGGCTCGATCCGGCCCCTCACGACCTGGCGGTGATGCAGGACGCGGCGAAGGTCGACGAGGCGCGCCAGGAGATCGACACGGCCCAGGCCGCCTATCGGCAACGGCAGGTCGACGTGAAGAACGCCCTCGACGCAGCCGCCTACGCCGAACGTGAACGCGGCCGCGAGCAGCAGCTGCTGGGCGCGGGCGCCGTGTCCAAGTCGGACTCCGATCAGGCGGACCGTGCGGCGAACAACGCGCGGCTCCAGGTTCAGGACGCTCAGCAGCAGCTTGCGGCCGCGCTCGCCGCCCTGGGCGGCCGGCCCGATCTTCCGAGGGACAGACAATCCGGGGTCGAGGACGCCCTAGCCCAGCTGTCCAAGGCCCAGCTCGAGAAGTCCTGGACCGTCATCGTCGCGCCTCAGGACGGCCGAGTGACAAAGGTCGAGCAGCTGCAGGTCGGCGACTATATCAACGCCTCGGCGCCGGTGTTCCACCTGATCACCGGCGAGCCCTGGATCAGCGCCAAGTTCAAGGAAAACCAGCTGACGCACATGCGCGTCGGCCAGCCGGTCCAGGTGAGCGTCGACGCCTACCGGGACCACGCCTGCGAGGGGCGCATCCAGAGCATCGCCCCGGCGAGCGACCAGACCTTTTCAGCCCTTCCCGCGCAAAACGATACGGGGAACTGGGTGAAGGTGGTCCAGCGCCTGCCCGTGCGCATCGCCTTCGCATGTCGCCCTGAGTTCGATCCCGCCGCGGGTCTGAGCGCCGTCGTGAACGTCGACACCGGCTGGCGCCGACGCCTGTTCGCAGGGCGCTGATCATGGCCGCCGCCGTCCCCAATCGGGGCTTCATCACAGCGGCGATCATGGCCGCCGCCTTGATGCAGTCGCTGGACACCACCATCGCCAACGTCGCGCTGCCGCACATCCAGGGCAGTGTTTCCGCCTCCCAGGACCAGATCACCTGGGTGCTGACGTTTTACATCGTCGCGGCCGGGATCATGACGCCGCTGACCGGCTGGCTGTCGCAGCGCTTCGGCGCCCGGCTGGTGTTCCTCGGCTCCGTGGCCGGCTTCACGGTCATGTCTGCCCTCTGCGGCGCGGCCCAGAGCCTGGGTGAGATCGTCGTGTTCCGCTTCCTCCAAGGGATTGCGGGCGCAGCCCTCCTGCCGCTCGCCCAGGCCGTCCTGCTCGACATCAATCCCCCCGAGAAGCAGGGCCAGGCGATGGCCACCTTCTCCCTGGCCGTCGTCCTCGCGCCGATCATGGGTCCCGTTATCGGTGGCTACTTCACCGACGACTACAGTTGGCGCTGGTGCTTCCTGGTGAATGTCCCGGTCGGGATACTCACGTTTATCTGCGCATGGATGTTCTTGCCCAGGAAACACGCCAACACGGCGCCGAAGTTCGACTTCTTCGGTTTCGTCTATATCGCCATCTCCGTCGCATCCCTGCAACTGATGCTCGACCGGGGCGCGACCCAGGACTGGTTCGGGTCTATCGAGATCTGGATCGAGGCGATCGTTGCCGGTCTCTGCTTCTACCTGTTCGTGATCCACATGCTGACCGCGCCGTCGCCCCTGTTCAGTCACGCCCTTTTCCGCGACCGCAACTTCAACGCCAGCCTCGTCGCCACCCTCGTGGTCATGGGCGCGCTGTACGCAAGCCTCGCCCTCTCGCCGCCCATGCTGCAGGGCGTGTACGGCTATCCGGTCTTCACCGCCGGCCTGATCCTCACCTCGCGGGGCGCCGGCACCTTCGTGATGATGCTTCCGATGGGCCGCCTGATGCAGAAGGCGGACCTCAGGGTCCTGATGGGCGTGGGCATTGTCGCCATCGCAGCGTCGTTCTGGATGATGACCGGTTTCGCCCCGACCATGGGCGCGGGGCCCTTCATCATTTCCGGCTTCATTCAGGGCCTGGCGATCAGTCTGGTTTGGGTCCCCCTGAGCGTGATCGCCTTCGCGACCTTGCCCGAGGAGATCCGCGTCCAGGGCACGGCGCTGTGGAACGTGTTCCGCAACCTCGGCAGCAGCGCCGGGATCTCCCTCCTCGAGGCGCTGCTCACGGTAAACACCCAGGTGGCGCATTCGACGATCGTGAGCCATGTGCGGCTCGACAATCCCAACCTGCGCCAGATCATGCCGGACGGCGCCTCCTCGAAGGCGCTGCAGCTGGTCGATGCGATGGCGAACCGACAGGCGACGGTCATCGCGTACCTCGACGACTTCAAGCTTCTGGGCGTCGCCATGCTCGCAATGATGCCGCTGCTCCTGCTCATGCGCCGGCCCAGCGGCGGCGTCTCGGCCAATGCCGCGATGATGGAATAGAGCCATGACCTCCTTCCTGCGCCGTAAGATCCTCCACGCCTGCGCGACTGCAGCGCTCCTCTCCGGCTGCGCGAGCGTCGGGCCCAACTTCAAGAGTCCAGCGGCGCCGGCGACCACGTCCTACGCCATGGCGGGGGACGCGCCTGCCAGCGAGGCGGCGATCGGCCAGCGACTGGCCGGCGACTGGTGGGTTCTGTTCCGCTCGCCGGAGATCGACCAGACCATCCGCACCGCGGTCGCCGGCAACCGCAGCCTGGAGGCGGCGCGCCAGTCGCTGGCGGAGGCGCGCGACGCCGTGGCCGCCCAAGCCCCGGCCGCGACCCTGACAGCGAACGCCTCCATCGGGGAGCAACGCGAGAACTTTGCCTCCTTCGGCGTTGGCAGTTTCAGCCTGCCAAACAACCCAACCTTCACGAGCTACTCGTTCGGGCTGACGGGGACCTACGATTTCGACCTGTTCGGCGAGCGCCGGCGCCGGCATGAGCAGCTCCTCGCTCAGGCGGACGCCCAGGCGGACCAGACGGACGCGGCCTATCTGACCCTCACCAGCGACGTGGTGGGCGAGGCGGTCGCCATCGCTGGACTGAAGGCCGAGATCGCCGCCCGCGAGCAGATCGTGGCGACCGACCGCGATGATCTCGTTCTGGTGAACAAGGCCTTCAAGTTCGGCGGCGGCACGCGGATGGACGTGGTGACCGTGCAGACCGAGCTGGCGAGCGACGAGGCGGAGATCACGCCTCTACGCCAACAGCTCGGCGCGGCCCGCCACGCCCTCGCCCTCCTCGTTGGCAAGGCGCCGGCCGACTGGAGTCCGCCGGACTTCGACCTCGACCACATCGCCCAGCCGAAGTCCCTTCCGGTGGAGCTGCCGTCGGAGATGGTGCGCGACCGCCCCGATATCCGCGCGGCGGAAACCGAACTGCACGCGGACCTGGCGCAGATCGGCGTCGCCAAGGCCGATCTCTATCCGAAGCTTACGATCAACGCCTCGATCGCCCAGACGGCGCTCAGCCCCTCGATGCTGTTCACGTCCGCCGCCACCGCCTTCGCCTTGGCGCCGAACCTCAGCCTGCCGATCCTCGGGCGTGGACAGATGAAGGCCAAGGTCAGGATGGCCGAGGATGACGCGCGCGGGGCGCTCGCCGGCTACCAGCAGGTCGTGCTGAAGGCTTTCGTCCAGGTCGCCGACGCCATGCAGGCGATCGCCCTCGACGATGTGGCCATCAGCCAGGCCGACCGCGAGCTCTCATCGGCGGCCGAAAATCTGGGCCTGCAGCGCCTCCGCTATCAGGCCGGCAAGTCGCCGCTCCTGCCGGTGCTCGACGCACAACGCAGCTATGCGCGCGCCAGCCTGGCGACCGTCCAGTCCCGCGCACAGCGCCTGCAGGACAGCGCCGCACTGCTCTATGCGGTCAGCCGCAACTGGGACCGCGCACACACGACCGAGCCCAGCAGGACGAGCCTGGCGGCGGTAACGCCGTGAGCCGGGAACCTGACCCAAAGGCTCGCCCTCACATGCGCGACCTCAACGACCTCAGCTTCTTCACCGCCGTGGTGTCGCATCGGGGCTTCTCGGCGGCGGCGCGGGCGCTCGGCCTGCCGAAGTCGCGCCTCAGCCGCAGGGTCGCGTCACTGGAGGCCGATCTGGGCGTTCGCCTCCTGGAGCGCTCGACGAGGCGTCTGAACGTCACCCAGGTCGGCGAGGACATCTACAACCACGCCCGGGCGGCCCTGACCGAGGCGGGCGCGATCGAAGAGATCGCCGAACGCCTGAAGGCCGAACCGAGGGGTCTCGTCCGCGCGACGTGCCCGATCGGGGTCGACCGACTGATCGCCGCGAGGCTGCCCGAGCTCCTCCGGCGCCATCCGCAGCTAAGGCTGCAGCTGACCGTCACCAACCGGCGGGTCGACCTCATCGAGGAGGGCGTCGACTTTGCCGTCCGCGGAGGCCAGCCCTCCGAGGCCGACGCCAGCTTCCAGATGAAGCCGATCAGTCGCGCCGGGGCTATCCTGGTTGCCACCCCGGGCCTGCTGCAGGCCTACGGGCGGCCTCTGATCCCACCGGATCTCGCCGCACTGCCCACCGTGTCGATTTCAGAGGGTCCGGCCCCAGAACGATGGGAGTTGGTCGACCCGGCCGGAGACGCGGCCATCGTCATCCACGAGCCGCGCCTTGTGGCGAACAGCCTGCCGGTCGCACGGGCCGCGGTTCTGGAGGGGATAGGGGTGGGGCTGCTACCCGAGTTCGCCTGCAACGAGCCTCTGGCCGACGGACGTCTGGAGTCCGTGCTGCCCGGCTGGCGGCGGCCAGACGGCCTGCTCCACATCGTCTTCGCCTCCCGGAGGGGCCTATTGCCAAGCGTTCGCGCCGCCATCGACTTCGTCGCCGAAACGCTGAATCCCCGCACCATCTGCTGGGATGCCGTGCTCTAGACCCGGGCCATAATACCTGTGTCGGAAGGCGGCGGGCTCTGTCGGTCTCATGTCCGCTCATTCGTCATGGAGCCGTGGCGCCACCGGCGTATCGTCGGCGCAGGCAAGGGAGACGCCACATGTCCGACGATCACGGTCGCTTCATCTGGTACGAATTGATGACCCCCGACCTGGAGGCGGCAAAACGCTTCTACAACAAGGTCGTGGGCTGGACGGCGCAGGACATGCCGATGCCCGACGGCTCCTACACGGTGCTCGAGGCCGCGGGCGCGGGCGTTGGCGGCGCCATCGTCCTGACCGCGGAGTACAAGTCTCAAGGAGTCCCGCCGAACTGGACCGGCTACATCTGCGTCGACGACTGCGACGCGGCGGCCGAGAAGGCCAAGGCGCTCGGCGGCAGTGTGATGAGACCGCCGAGGGACATTCCGGGCGTCGGCCGTTTGGCGATCATCGCCGACCCGCACGGTGCGGTGACCGCGATCATGAAGCCCGTCCCGCCCTCGGACGCGCGACAAAGGGCGCCGCGTGGGACCCCTGGCCACGGCGCCTGGCACGAACTTTATGCGGGCGACGCGGATGCCGACATTCCCTTCTATCAAAAGCTCTTCGGCTGGACCGAGACGGGGAGCTTCGACATGGGCCCGATGGGCCTCTACCACCTGTTCGGCAACGCCGACGGCCAGGTCGGCGGCATCATGACCAAGCCCGCCCAGATCCCCGTGGCCTGCTGGAATTTCTGCTTCGAGGTCGACGACGCCGACGCCGCGGCGGAACGGGTGAAGGAAGCGGGCGGCGCCGTCGTGAACGGGCCGATGGATGTTCCCGATGGCAGCCGGGTGGTGCAGGCGACCGACCCGCAAGGCGCGAGCTTCGCGTTGGTGAAGACGAAGCTCTGAGGCGCGGAGGGTCGTCTTCTACCGGAAGACCACCCTGCGTCTGCGGACCAGCGGGCGCAGGAGGCTGGCGACGAGGGCAAAAACCAGCGCGGCGGCGAGTCCGTGCTTGATCGCGTAATAGGCCTTTCGGTTCCTGGCCTTCAGTGGCTTGCCGAGCTGCAGCAGGGCGTGGACCGGGCCGAAAGCGCGGTTGAGGGCGCCGATGCGCTCGCCCTCCACGTTCTGGGTGGCCGTGGCGTTCATCACCGTGCGCATGACCAGGCGGTTGATCTGACGCATGGGCGGACGCAGGGGGCGCTCGACGTCGGCCAGCAGGATCAGCCGGCCGCGGTCGGTGTCGTTGCGCACCTCGTGGACATAGGTCTCGTCGAACAGCACGCCCTGACCGTCGCGCCAGGAGTAGCGATCGCCATCGACCTCCATCCAGCAGGCGTCGTCGTTGGGCGTGTCGAGGCCCAGGTGGAAGCGCAGGCTGCCGGCGAAAGGATCGCGGTGACGGCCGAGGATCGCGCCCGACGGCAGGAAGGCGAACATCGCGCCCTTGATGGACGGCGTCGCCTCGAGGATGGCGCTCGTTACGGGGCAGGACTGCCGCGCCGAGGGGGGCGTCTCGCCGTACCAGCGCAGGTAGAACCGGGTCCACCCGCGCCTGAAGAAGGTGTGGAAGCCAAGATCGTTGTGGCCAGTGGCCGCGGTGACCGCGCCAGCTTGCAGGAGAGCGCGCCCCTCCTCTGCGATCTCGCGCCAGCGCGTGGCCACGGCCTGGAGTTCGGAGAAGGCGTCGATGTCCAGATAGGGCGAGGCGGGGACCTTGGACGCCGCATAGACCAGCAGGTTGTAGGGCGCGGTGAAAGTGGAATGGTCGGTGAGCTGGCGCATGGGCGCCAGGCGCGCCTTGCCACGCAGATGGAGGGCCAGGCCCGAGGCGGCGAAGATCGCTGACGCCAGGACCTGGGGCCGGACGAGGACCGCCATCGGCGTACGCAACTGTGACATCACTATCCCTGGGCCGTTGCAGCCTCGCTCGCCATCTCGCCTTCCCAGCGGGCGACGGCCGCGGCCGCCAGGGAATTACCGATCACATTGGTGGCGCTGCGGCCCATGTCCAGAAGGTGGTCCACCGCCAGGACGAGGAGCAGGCCCGCTTCGGGCAGGCGGAAGACCGGCAAGGTGGCGGCGACGACCACGATTGCGGCGCGTGGCACGCCGGCGATCCCCTTGCTGGTCACCATCAGGAGCAGCAGCATGGTGAGCTGCTGGCCGAACGAGAGCGGTATGCCGTACGCCTGGGCGATGAACAGGGTCGCGAAGGTGCAGTACATCATCGACCCGTCCAGGTTGAACGAGTAGCCGAGCGGCAGGACGAAGCTGGCGATCCGGCGGGATATGCCGAAGGACTGCAGCCCCTCGAGAAGGCGGGGATAGGCCGCCTCTGAACTGGCGGTGGAGAAGGCGATGATCGCCGGCTCTCGCGCTGTCGCCGCCAAGGCGGGGGCGCGGCGTCCGACCACGACAAAGGCGACGAGCAGCATCACCAGCCACAGCCCCACGAGCGAGAGATAGAAGCCGCCGACAAAGCCGGCATAGGCCAGCAGGACGCTCGGTCCCTGCGTCGCGACCGTGGAGGCGAGGGCGGCGAAGATCGCGGGCGGCGCGAAGAGCATCACATAGCCCGTGAGTTTCAGCATGACCTGCGCCGTCTGTTCGGCCAGGGCCATGATCGCCGGAGCCCTCCCCTCCACCGCTCCGATCGCCAGGCCGAAGAAGACCGCGAACACGACGATCTGGAGGATCTCGTTGTCGGCCATCGCCTTGGCGATCGACGTCGGCACGAGGTGGGCGATGAAGTCCCGCAGGTTGATGTTTTCTCCCGCGCCTCGGGCGTCGGCCGCCACCGCTGCGTGCAGGTGAAGAGCCTCCCCTGGTCGGAGGAGGTGGACCATCATCAGGCCGAACAGCAGCGAGACCACCGACGCGCCCAGGAACCAGCCGAGGGTCTTGCCGCCGATCCGGCCGACCGCGGCCCCATCGTCCATATGGGCGACCCCCACCACGAGGGTGGAGAACACCAACGGCGCGATGATCATCCGGATCAGCCGCAGGAAGATGTCGGTGACCAGCGACAGGTCCTGGGCGATCGCCTTGAGGGTCACGGGATCGCGCACGCCGGCGTTGATCGCCCACCCGGTGGCGATGCCCGCGATCATCGCCACGGCCACAATGAGGGCGAACCCCCGCCGCACCGCGTTAGCCCTGAAGACCGGCGGGGAGCGAAACCTAGGTCTTCATCCTCGTCGGGCCCATGAAGTCACGCTTGCCGAGGGGCACACCCTTGCTGCGCAGGATGTCGTAGGCGGTCGCCGAGTGGAAATAGAAGTTCGGCAGAGAGAAGGAGAGCAGGAAGTTCTCCGTGACAAACGGCATCTCGAATCCGCGCATCTTGAAGACGACGTCCTTGCCCTGTGCGGCGTCCACCTCCTCGCGGGTGAAGGCCTTCAGCGCCGTGAGCGTCTCGGCCACCAAAGCCTGCAGGCCGGCGTAGTCGTGCGGACGCTGGTCGGTGGGCGGCCCGAAGACCCCTGCCTTGACCCCTTCGATGGCGTCCACGGAATGGTGATGGACCGAGACGATCTGGAAGCGAAGCGGCAGCATGTCGTCGAACAGGCGCGTCTCGACCAGGGCTTCCGGGTCGAGGCCGTTATCCGTGCAGTGCGAAAGGCCCCGATCGAGGAAGCCTCCGACCGCCGTCACGGTCTGGATGTAGTTCGCCACCGTCGCGTCGTAGAGCGAGATCGCCATCGTCGTGTTCCCTCCCTGGTTGAGCCTCTGGCGTTAGAGCCGGCGCCGGGCGGGAGCAAGGGGCGAAGCGCGCATCCCTCCCCTTCTGGGGAGGGTGTCCTCCGAAGCCCACCGGGCGAAGGAGGACGGGTGGGGAACCCTGGTGAAGGACCCCTGTGCCGGGGATGATCTAAACTTCCCCACCCGGCCTCGCTCCGCTCGGCCACCCTCCCCAGAAGGGGAGGGACAAGGCCGAGGGACAGCTCATCCCCGGAACCGCCGGTTGAGCTTGCGCATGCCGCCGATCCAGCGGCCGTAGTCAGCGGTCTTGCGGCGCATGTATTCGAGCACCTCGGGGTGCGGGAGGATCAGGAACTCTTCGGCCCGGATGGCGCGGACGCAGGCGTCGGCCACCGTGTCCGGCTCCATCATGCCATCGATGCTCGCCACGCCGTCGGGATTGCCCGCCGTCATCGCCGTGCGCACGGCTTGAGGACAGAGAACTGAAACCTTGATCCCCTGGTCGCCGTGGGTGATGGCCAGCCATTCGGCGAGGCCCACCGCCGCGTGCTTCGTCACCGCATAGGGCGCCGAACCGATCTGCGAGAGCAGCCCGGCGGCTGAGGAGGTGTTGAGCAGGTATCCTCCCCCGCGCGCGATCATCCGCGGCACGAGATGACGGGCGGCCCAGACATGGGCCATGACATTGATGTCCCAGATTCTCTGCCAGGCGTCGTTAGACGCCTCGGCCCCGCCGCCGACGCCGATCCCGGCGTTGGAGCAGAACAGGTCGATCGGCCCGGCCTGGGATTCCACGGCCTCGATGAGATCAATGATGTCCTGCTCGCGGGAGACGTCCGTCCCGAAAGCGAGGCCGCCAATCGACTCCGCGGTTTCCCGGGCGCCGGCTTCGTTGCGGTCAGCGCAGGCCACCTTGGCCGCGCCTTCGGCCGCGAAGCGCTGGGCCATGGCCCGGCCGATGCCGCTGGCCGCGCCGGTGACCACGACCACCTTGTCCTTCAGTTCCATCGCGGGCCTCCAACTCAACCCATGTTGCGGCGCTGAGCGAGCGCCGCGACGCTCGCCTGGCCGATACGGCCGGCCTCGTCATAGAGGGCGCAGGCGCCGAAGGCGACGCCCTCGCTCGCCTCGTGGTCGACGACCTCGAAGCCGACCCATTCCCCCACCGGGACACGCGCCAGGTAGAGCGTCACGTCGCTGTTGATGTAGCCCAGCCCCGCATCTCCAGCGTTCGCGAAGGGACTGGCGAAGTCGGCCGCGATCGCCACGCGCGAGAAGGGCGTCCACGCCTCCCCCTCGATCAGCTCGCGAACCTCGCTCATCCAGAGACGCCGGGGTCCGACGTCGCCAAAAGCGCCCGCGACCGGACGCGTCGCCCACATACCGCCGAGCCCGCCGCGCCGGTCCTCCGGCTCGGGAATGTCGCGCGGCGCCGGCGCGTCCCAGTTCGACGGCGACCAGACCCGTCCGGGGGGCGCATCGGTGCGACGCAGGAGCTGGCAGGTCGCCCGCGCCGAGCTCTTACCGTCGCTGAACAACTCGGCTTCGATCAGCTTCAGACGGGAGCCTTCGCGGATCGGCCGCACGACCACATCGATCGGCGACAGGTCCGGCAGGCGATACATGTCCACCGTGAGCCGGGCCGGAACAAAGGCTGGATCGCCGAAGCGCCGTTCGATCTCCCGACCGAGGAGGCCGATCACAACGCGTCCGTGCAGCGATTTGGGATCCCACGGCCCACGGCTCGCGGGCGTCGGGACGAAGTGCTCGCCGTCCCGGCGGAAGAAGGGTTCGGCGGTCGTCACGGAGTCATTCCAGGCGTGCGGTACACGCGCCCTCCCTTCATCACGAAATCCACATGTTCGGTCGCGGCGATATCCCGCGTCGGATCGCCAGGCATGGCCACGAGGTCGGCCAGGGCGCCCGCCTGGACTCGGCCGAGGTCCTCTTCGCGTCCGAGGACGTGCGCATCGGTCGCCGTCGCGGCCGTGAGGGCCTGGACCGGCGTCATGCCGTCGCGGACCATCCACTCGAGCTCACGCCAGTTGGTCCCGTGGGCGAAGGCGCCCACGTCGCTACCGTCGCCGATCGTGACCCCGGCGGCGAGGGCGGCGCGGAACGCCAGGGCCGATCGCTCCATCGCCGGCGAGGGCGGTCCGCCTTCGTGGTAGCGCCCGGAATATTCACTGGTCGCCACCACGGCGGTGAGGGTGGGCATCCAGACGATGCCCTTGGAGGCCATCTGCCGGAAGATCTCCTCCGTACCGCCATAGCCGTGCTCGATGGTGTCCACCCCTGCGGCGATCGAACGGCGCATGCCCTCGGGGGTCATGCTGTGCACCGCGACCTTGCGTCCGAGGTCATGGGCAGTACGGACCGCCGCCGCCAGCTCCTCTTCGGAGAAGGTGGGCACCGTCTCGCCATTGGGGCCGACCCGATAGTCGGCGTAGAGCTTGATCCAGTCGGCGCCGCGGGCGGCCTGGTCGCGCACCGCCGCGACGATACCCTCCACGCCACTGGCCTCCTGGGCGCCCTGGGGCAGGTCTATGTCCGGCCGCCAGTCGCGCTTGGAAGGCCCGTAGGCGCCCTCGGCCACGATGGCCCGTGTCACGACATAGAGCCTGGGCCCATCGATGATCCCGTCCTCGATAGCGCGCTTGACGGCCACGTCCGCCTCGCCCGCCCCCTCGGTGCCGAGATCGCGCAGAGTGGTGAACCCGGCCATCAGGGTCGCCCTCGCCTGCCGCCCCGCCCTCAGCGTGCGGTAGTAAGGCGGCTCCTTGAGCACCTGATCGTCCCAGCTGACCTCGTTGTAGGGGTGCAGCAGTAGGTGGGAGTGCAGGTCCATCAGGCCGGGGATCAGGGTCTCGTCCGGCAGGTCGACGACGCGCGCGTCGGCGGGGGCGCGCACGTCCGCCGCCGGCCCCACAGCCGCGATCCGCTCGCCCTGGACCAGCACCACCCAGCCGGCATGGACCGGCTGACCAGCCGTCCAGACCCGAGCCGGACGCAGCAGGACTGCGCCGGCGGGGGACTGGGAAGCGCTGTGAGCGGCTGAAGCGAGGCTGATGGCGGCGAGCGCCGCGAGGAGCCTGGACCTCACGCTTGACCGTCTCGGCTGGGATCGATGAGGAACTTCTCGCCCGTCGTCTTGCGGTTGTAGGCGGCGATGACGTCCGGCTGCAGGGCTTCGGACAGGGAGATGGTCCGCGTGTAGTGGCTGGCGAAGGTGGTGGTGATCTCCCGCGCCACGCGTTCGCGCAGGGCCTGGGCGCCGGCGGGTCCGATCTTCTGCAGGAAGGGCGTGAGCAGCCAGCCACCGAGGCCCCAGGCCATGCCGTAGCCGCGGGTCAACTCCGTGGGGGACAGGTCGAGGCCGCCGTAGATGTAGACCTGCTTGTGCGTGGTCGAGCCGTAGCGGCTGAAGGCGCCGCCCTTGCGGTTCTGCGCGGCTTCCATGGCGGTGAGGATCTGGCTCGCCAGCCGCCCCCCGCCGATGGCGTCGAAGGCGATCGTGGCGTTGGTCGCCGTGACCGCCTCGATCAGCCGGTCCATGAAGTCCGGCGTCGAGGAATCGCAGATGTGCCGCGCGCCGACGCCACGCAGGATGTCCGCCTGGGCCGGGCTGCGGACGATGTTCACCAGTTCGATGCCGTCGGCGAGGCACGCCTTCTGCAGCATCTGGCCTAGGTTGGAGGCGGCCGCGGTGTGGACGAGGGCGGTGTGGCCCTCGCTCTTCATGGTCGCGATCATTCCCAGGGACGTCAGAGGATTGACGAAGCAGGAGGCCCCCTGCTCCGGCGTAACGCCCGCGGGAAGGAGCAGGCAGTCGGCAGCCTTCATCGTGCGGTACTGGGCGTACATGGCGCCGCCGAGGATGGCGACCGTCTTGCCCATCAGCGCCTGGGCGGCCGAGGATGAGCCGGCCGCGACGACGACGCCTGCGCCCTCGTTGCCTACGGGAAGCGACTGGCCCACGCGCGCCGTCATGGCGCGAATACCGGCCGGCGACACGGGCGCCTTCAGGATGGCCGAGGCGCCTGAGCCCGAAAGCCGGGCCGCCCCAACGTCCGCGGGGCCGATCAGCAGGCCAAGGTCCGAGGGATTGATCGGCGTCGCCTCGACTCGAACGACGACCTCGTCGGGTCCGGGCGGGGCGATCTCCACCGCCTGCAGGGAGAGCTCCAGCTCTCCGCTGTCCTTGATCAACGACCGTAGCTGAAGCCCCTTGGTCGGCGCGGCGCTCGCCATGACGTCCCTCCTCCTGCCGCCCGGCCCTTAGGCCGCGCGCTGTTGACTTGGCCGAGCGCTTTGCGCCTCCGCTTGGCCGCGCGCAACCGTCCTGGGTGGTGGCGCGGGCTAAGCCCGCGATCCTCTTTGTGCTCCGGTCTTGGGGGTTAAGACGGCCCTGGGGCTTCAACCAGGTCGACCACCAGGGCGCGGTGGCTCGCGCCGATGGGCGGGCTCACCCAGACGCCCGCCGTCTTCCACGCGGGACCGGCGTACAGGTGGTCCAGGGGCATGAACGGGATCGGCCAGTCCAGGTCGAAGAGGCGGGCGGGCCAGGTGAAGTCGGCCCGGTCGCGGCGGGCGAGGCCAAGGCGCGCGTCCAGTCTTCGCAGCCTGAACGACCACGGCGCGAGGTTAAGGTCTCCGCCCATGATGAGCCGGTCCCTATCGTAACGATCAGCCAGGCCGGCCAGCCGGGCGACGGCGGCGCGGGGGTCATTGTGGCCTGTCCCGCGGAAGGGCCGGACCAGATGCGCGGCGACGATGTCGACCGGCCCGTCAGGGCTTGAGAGCCTGGCGCGGGCAAGGTCCGGCATCTCCTTCCAATCCCTGGCGGAGAAGGGAAACGGCGCCCCCTGGAGCGGCTCGCGACTGGCGATGCCGGTCCACGCCGTGCCACGGCGCCAGTGGAATCCCCGGCGCTCGATCGCTGTGCGGATGGGCGGTACCACGTCTTCCACGAGGATGACGTCGGGCTGCTGCGCCGCGATCCAGGCGGCGGCACGGTCCGGATCCCTCACGCCTCGGCCGCCGAAGTTGATCTGGATCACCCGCAGCCGAAATCCTGATGCGGCGGCAGGGGGTCGAGGGGACGGACGCAACAGTTCGGGAGCCATCAGCGCCCCTGCGGCTGCGATCCCGATGAGACCTGTGACCAGGACGGCGAGCCGCATCGGCCCATTCAGGAACAGGGCCGCGGCGACCGCGACGACCGAACCCAGGAGCCACAGCGGCGCGAGGTCGGCCAGCAGATCCAGCGCCACGGACCATCGCCCACCCTGGGCCGCCAGGGACTCGGCCAGGCACACCCCGGCCAGGATCAGCCAGGCTCTGTCGAAGCGGATCAGCTGCAGACGGCGAAGCAAGCTGGCGTCCAGGTGTTCAACAGCAAGAAGCCCGGCCTTTCGGCCGGGCTTCCGCAGGTCAGACTCGATCTGATCCGTGAGAGCGGGATCAGAAGTCGATGTGGATCGTGGAGCGCCTGTTCAGAGGCTCCTTCACACCGTCCGGAGTCGGAACGGCGAGGTCGGACTTGCCTGTCCAGCTGACGCTTAGGATCTGCTGGGGAACGCCCAGGGCGACCAGAGCGTCGGCCGTAGCCTTCGCGCGGCGCTCGGACAGACGCAGGTTGTAGGCGACCGAACCGGAGGTGTCGGTGTGACCCACGATCGTTTCCTTCGTCGCCTTGCCGTCGACCGTATACTTGGCCGCATCCTGAAGCACACTCTGAGCTTCCGGAGTGATCACGTACTGATCGAACGGGAAGTAGATGACGTAGTCCCGCGCCGTGAAGACCGGAGCCGGCGGCGGCGGAGGCGGCGGCGGCGGCGGGGGAGGCGGCGGGGGAGGCGGAGGCGGAGGCGGCGGCGGCGGCGGCGGCGCCGGCGGCGGCGCGAACGAGTACCTCAGGCCCAGCGACACCGAGTGATTCGACCAACGGGCCTTCCACGTATCGCCGCCGAAGACCTCCACGATCTTGTCAGGCGAGCCGGTCAGGTACCGGTAGGTGAGGTCGACATTGACGCGATCGGTGATCGCATAGGTGAGACCGGCGATGCCCTGATAGGCCAGGTTGGCCGGTTTGGAATCGATGCGAATCTCCGTGCCGGCGTCGACGCCAGGCGGAAGGCCGGGGCCAGTGGCGTAGCCGTTCAGATACGTCCGGGCCCAGTCGACGCCGATACCGCCGCCGATGAACGGCGACAGGCGAGAGTGGGGCAGCAGGTCGATCAAGCCATTCAGCATGCCCGTCCACTGATCGGTATAACCGTCAGGACGGAAGCACTGGCCGCCGTTGAACGAGCCCGTGGCGTCGACCCACGAGAGCGAGCTGTTGTTGGCGCAAATGTAGATCGGGTTGCCGGAGTTGGCGGAAACGCCCTTGATCGACGCGGGCCGGTAGCCGCCTTCCAGTTCGAGGCGGAAGTACGGGGTGAAGCGGTAGCCGACGCGGACAAACACGTCGACGTTGGTCAGGGTCTTCTCTTCGAACGAAGAGACGGAGGTGACCTCCGGCCGCCAGGTCGTGGGCACCAGGTCGTTGGCGCCGACATCGACAGCGCCGTACCAGCCTGGGGTGGTCGCCGAATACGGAGCGGTGCCTACCGACACCTGGCCGAATGCGGCCCCCGCCGCCAAGATGAGGCCCAGTGCGGCCCCCCCGAGAAGTCTTGGTTTCACGTCAACCCTCTTTGTTCATGCGCCCGCCGCGCGTGACGGAGCTGCTGTTGATCGGTGTGGCCTACGCGCGCCCCCCGACGGATTGCTGGCGGAGGTCCGCGCCGAATCCACACCCGACGTACGGACTTCGAGTCGCACAGTAACGGGCAATTTCCGTGTTTCCGACAGCTTCTAGCTACATTTTGTCGCGGTGTTGCCGAAATGCCAACAGCCGCGGCCATATCCTGGTCGCGCCTCGCGCTCTGCCCGCGCTTGCCATCGCCCTTATGTGGACGTGCGCGTGTCGCCGTGCGGCAGCGCTTTATCGGCCGCCCACAGCACGTCAAAGCTCCAGGGGCGCGATCGTTATGGCGACGCGCACCCGTCCCACGCGTCGGCGCGTGAGGAAGCGGGCCGGAAGCGAAACAGCCGCCAATCGACACGCCACGCGGCGCGCACTCGGCCGAATAAAGTATCCAATACGGTCCAGTGCGGTAAATCGCGCACTCTCCCAGCGCGAGGTCTCGTTCGATTGCGTCCACTTCGTTTTACAAACCCCGACGTCTCGCCTCTCACTGCCGAAAGGGCGCCCGTCCCATGTTTCAACGCACTGCAAAGAAAGCACGAGATCGTACGATTGCGCAAGATGGTCGCATCTGTGAACTGGTCCGACACTGTTCAATCGCATTGAAAATCAGATGCTGAATTGATTCTAAACTTGTCGTACCTCGTTTAGATAAAAATCGATCTCATTTCGATCGCATTCTGCGCATAGACCTGAGACAGCCGAGCTCGTGACTGTTTCGACGGGTGCGAGCATGGCTCTTGTCTGTACTATCGGCATCCACCGCGGCATAATGCAGGATTGTCGCCGAGCGCCGGATGAAATGTTCATCAGGTCAGTCCTGGCGCGGACCCGGTCGCAGTAGATTTTCCAACAGGCCGCATGTCGATCTCTCGCCGCCTCTGGCTTACGACGCTGACAACCCTGCTTTTGCTGGGCGCCACGCTCGTGACTCTGCTCATCGCGGTCCGGGTGTCGGACTCCGCGGCCCAGGCGCGGCATGTGGCCTATCGGCGAATCTCCGCGATCGAGACCATCCTGTCGGACCTGAAGGACGCCGAGACGGGCCAGCGCGGCTATGTCCTCACCGGCGTCGAATCGTACCTGGCGCCCTTCCTGCACGCCTCCCGCAGCCTGCCGGTCGAGACCCAGGAACTGAGATCCGACTCGGCCGACGATCCAAGGTTCCAGTCGGACGGCGCGCGCCTCGGCGCCATAGTCACGGACAAGCTCGCCGAACTTCGACTGGTCATAGCCGCGCGCCGATCGGCGGGATTCTCCGCCGCGCTTCGGATCGTCGACACCGATCGAGGCAAAACCCTCATGGAGCAGGCCCGGGCCCTCGCGGACGACATGGAAGCGAGGCTGCGCGTCCAGGTGCAGGAGCGGGACCAGCAGATACGCCACACCTATTCGCTCGTGTTGGCGGTTCTGGTCTTCGGCGGCCTGCTGATCGCCTCTACCTCCGTGTTCATCAACCTCTGGGTCGTCGGGTCCGTCCGACGTCAGCAAGAGGCCTTCCTGGCTGGGGTTCGTCGCGTGGCCGAAGGCGACCTGACGTCGGACATACCCACAGTGGGCGGAATCGAGTTCGCCCGGCTGGCCGACGCGTTCAACCGGATGGTGGCGGATCTCAGGGACGAGCGCCTCCGGCGTGAGGGCGCGGAGAAGGCGCTGGCGCGGTCTAACGCGACGCTGAAGACTCAGGCTGACGGCCTGACGAGAAAGAGCCATGCCGCGGAGGCGCTGAGCCGCCTCGCAGCCCGCCTGACGGCGTGTGACGACGAGGCGGAAGTGGCCGAGGTGATCGGCGAACTCGCTCCACTTATCGTCCGGTCCGGCGCCGGCGCCCTCTACACCCGCAGCGGTTCCGAAGTGACCCTGCAAAAAGTGGCGGAGTGGTCGGAACCCGCCAGCGCGCCCGCCGTGATTCAGCCCTCGGAGTGTCGGGGCATCCGCGATGGACGCCCCCACGTGGTTCACTGGACTGACTCCGAAGCGGCGTGCGACCACGTCGACCACGACACGGGCTGCGCCTGCCGCTGCCTTCCGATCATGGCGCAGGATCAGCTCGTAGGGCTCCTCTATCTCGAGGAGCGGGACATGGCGCTCGCCCTGCCGCTTGATGACGTCATCGTGCTGGCCGAGAGCATCGGAACCACTATCAGCAACCTTCGACTGCGGGACAGTCTGAAGGACCTGTCGATTCGCGACGCTTTGACCGGTCTGTTCAACCGGCGACACCTGCAAGAGACGCTCTCTCTCGAGCTCCCGCGCGCCGCCAGGTCTTCGACTCCGCTCTCGCTGATCATCCTGGATCTCGACAACTTCAAGAAGTTCAACGACACGTTTGGCCACGACGCCGGCGATGCGGTGCTGCGGGCGCTGGGGAGCGCGATCACGCGGAACCTCCGCCAGGGTGACGTCGCCTTCCGCTATGGCGGTGAGGAATTCATGGTCCTGCTTCCGCACAGCTGCCAGACCCAGGCCGCCGCGATCGCCGAGCGGGTGAGAGCCGCCATCGAGGCCTTGCGCCTGAGCTATGATGGAAGGTCCCTCGGCGGATTCTCGGCTTCCCTTGGCGTGGCGACCTTTCCCGACTGCGGCGAGACCGCCGAGGCGCTCATCCTCGCGGCCGACCGCGCGCTCTACTCATCAAAGGCCACCGGTAAGAACCGCGTGAGCTTCGCCGCCGAGGCGGCGTAAGGGGGCCGATTCGCCAAGGCGGCCCGGAGCCTCGAAGACGCTCCGGTCAGAAGGGCGCCAGCACGGCCGTGCGGAAGAACCAGCCATCAGGCCCCGAGTCCCACCGCTTCACGACGTGTTCGAAGGTAAAGCAAAGACTGGTCCTCCCGGCGAACGGAAGGGTTGCGGTGCCGCCGGCGGACCAGCCGTGCACGGGATCGTTGTTGTCCACGCCGTCTGTCCGGCTCGCGCCCCCATTGCGATAGAGCATGTCGAAGGAGGCCCAGACGCGATCTGGGAAGTTGTGCGTCAGGTGCGTCTCGACGCTGAACATCGGCGCCTGAGTGCGCACGTTGGCCCCGAATGGCGCATTGTTGGCGGTATAGAAGGTGACCGTGGGCAACACCTCGAATGCGGTCAGGCGCGCGTCGCGGTACGACTGTCCGAACATGAAAGTCGTCGGCAGGCCAAGCTGATAGGTGAAGCGGTTGGTCCCCAGGTTCACCGGCCGATCGTTGCTGTAATCGCCGGTCGGAAAATAGGCGCGGCCAAGCAGGCTCATGCTGAGAGTCGGGCGATAGTCTGCATACGCTGCGCGATCGAGGGCCGGGGCGCCGAACAGGCCAAACGTGGCTCCGAACTGCGCATCCCCCAGGCCGGAGCTCGCATCGCCCGTCCCTGGGCCTTGTATCGCCCTCAATCTCCCAGTCGGCAGGATCGCGAACGGAGTGAACTGGCGTCCAGCCAGGTCGAAGGTCCGCGCGTAGCGGAGCACGAGAATGTCCGTGTGCATCTCCGTTCCGGGCACGGTCTGGCCGGGGTCGGGACCCTCGTCGCTGCGCTTGTTGACCAGGAAGGCTGTCAGGATCTGCTGGCCTTCCGGCGCCAGCTGGTAGACCCGCGGACCATCGTCCTGCGCCTTCGCTGACAGCGCCGCGAACGAAAGGCCAAGGGCGGCCAGCGCCGCGGGCGCCCACCTCGGCAGGCAGACCATCAGACGACGGACGCTTGGGCGCCTCGCTCCCCGGTGTTCAGGCGGTAGGCCGCCGTGACAGCGGCCCTCGCCAGTATGCCGGCATAGGTCGGGAAGGAGAGCGGAAGCCGCGCCAGCGCATCGACAGTTAGCCCGCCAGCCATCGCCACGGCGGCGATCTGCGCCGTATCGACCGCCCGGTCTCCGACCACGTGGCAGCCGAGGATTCGGTGGTCCGCTCGGCCCACGATCAGCTTGCAGAAGCCCACGGTGCGGCCATCGATGATTCCCCGGGTCACGGAATCGAATGGCGCAACCGCAATCTCCACCTCATGTCCGGCGCGCGCGGCGGCCTCGCTCAGCCCCACCTGGGCGTACTCCGGATCGGTGAAGCTGCCGATCGGATTGATCTCGCGCCGCGCAGTCACGCCCTCGCCGGTGACCGCGTTGGTGGCCGCGGCGAACCCCTCCTGCATCGCCTGGGGCGCGAGCATCAGGCCGCCCGTGACGTCTCCCGCCGCCCACACATGGGCCGCCGTCGTGCGCTGGAACTCGTCGACGGCGATGAATCCACGGGCGTCAGTCGCCACGCCGGCGGCTGGGAGATTGAGGTCAGCGGTCGCGGCGGTCCAGCCGATCGCTGCAACGGCGAGGTCGGCTTCG
The DNA here is from genome assembly GCA_036488995.1 of Caulobacteraceae bacterium. Classification (GTDB taxonomy): domain Bacteria; phylum Pseudomonadota; class Alphaproteobacteria; order Caulobacterales; family Caulobacteraceae; genus Acaudatibacter. The sequence continues at coordinate 60,318 of DASXGQ010000206.1, read as the reverse complement.
GCGCTCAGTGTCTCGCCGTCCCGGGCGTAGACCATCCGAATCCCGGTCGACGTCCTCTCGAACCGCTCGATGACGCCAAAGTCCTCGCAAACTTCGACGCCGGACCGCCGCAGACCCTCCGCAATCGCGGCCGAGACGTCGTCGTCCTCAGTCGGGATGATCCGCGGGCCGCTCTGGAAGAGCCGCACCCTCGTCCCGAAGGCGTTGAAGACCGAAGCGACCTGCAGCCCTGTGGCTCCGGCGCCAATGACGAGCATCGAAGCCGGAACGTCCGTCAGCGACCAGGCGTCGCTATGGGTCGCGACCAACCCCGCCCCGGGGACGCCGAGCTTGCGGCTGACGCCGCCGATGCAGAGGATGATTCGGTCAGCGCGGAACCGCTCTCCCGAGGCCGACTCCAGCGTGTCCTGGCTCGCGAACCGGAGGGGGCCGACGTGCTCGCGGATCACGACGCCTGCGGCTTCGGCCTGGGGGCGCAGGGCCGAGTGAGCGCCGACGGACGCCACGACCTCGGCCGCGCGCGCGAGCAGGCGGCGGTAGTCGAGCCGGGGCTCGCTCACCTCGATCCCGTAGTCCCGCAGCTGACGCGCCTCGCGCAGCAGACGGGCCGCATGGGCAAGCGTGCGCACCGGGACCGGACCGTCGTTGGCCGCCATGCCGCCGAAAGCGCCGCTGGTCGCCAGCGTCGTGTGCGCTCCGAGCTGGGCGGTGCGGGTCGCCGCGGTCACGCCGGCCGGCCCGGCCCCAACGACCAGCACCTCTGTCATCCTGCGCTCCCGTCGTCCGGCAGATCGGCGAGCCAGCGCAGGGCGGAGAGGCTTGGCATGAATCCATACTCGCCGCCGCGGGTGACGACGAAGCTGGCCAGGCCTTTGACCCTGCGCGGGATCGGCCGCCGCGGGATCGTGTAGGAGCCGGTTCCGTCGGCCGCGCCGGCGACCGGATCCTTGGCGTCGCCGAGGCCCAGGAAGTCCCCGCCGTTGATCCACTCGGACTGCACGAACTCGAATTGGCGCTTCAGGTGCGCGCCAACGAACGCGAACATCAGGCCGCGGTCGGCGCCGTCGTCCTCGAGGACACCCTCCGGCAGCAGAGGGCCATATGCGGTGCCCCGGCGGATCATCCGGTGAAGGCGCACGACGCCGGCCACCTCCGCGTCGCGCGGATTGCACCTTCGAATGTGCGATCCTGGCGGAGTCTTGTAGCCAAGCGCGTCGTCGGAGCGGAAAAGGAAGGCGTTGTTGCGCGTACGATCCACGCCAAGCGCCGGGTCGTCGCGGAGCGGACACAGCGCAAGCGGCGCGCCGCTCCGCCACCGGCCCATCATCTTCGCCGCCAGCAGCTCCTCGTCCTCATGGCCCTCGGCGTTGACGCGAAGGTAGCGGCGGAACTCGGCGACCTTCTGGCGCAGTTTTCGGAAGACCACATAGGTCCCGTTGCGGCCCAGGACCGCCGGCAGCGGCGCCGGTGGATAGGCGCCGGTCTCGTCGCGGTACCCCAGCACCAGCTCGCCAGCCTTGAGCGGCAGCTCGAACGGATTGTCCCCCGGGATGCCGCTCCCTTCGATCGCCGGATGGCTGATGCCGTCCTTGAAGCCAAATGGCTCTTTTTCGTCGGGCGGCGCTCGGCAGTCCTGGCGCCAGATGGCGGCGACGCCCGGGAACTCTGCGATGGCCTCGCGACCACGCGCGACCGCCGCTTCCAGCCGCGTCTCGTCGGGCGCGACGCCCGTGAGGATGACGTGGATGGCCGAGGTTCCGAAGGGCGCCTCCCAATGTTCGGGCGAGCTCTCACCCACATCGCCGAGGGCCTTGGCGCGGGCTGCCATCCCCTGGCGAAACTCCCAGGCGAAGCTGTCGAGCGAGGCGCGCGGCACGCCCAGCGCCTTCAGTCCCTCGAAAGTCAGTGAGACGCTGACCGACGCCTCCCGACGCGCCAGGTCCGCCTCTGCGGCAGGCGTCACCACATCGCAGAACCGGCGCAGAAGAGCGCGTCCGTCTCGAGCGTCGTCGATGCGCAGCAGGATGTAGGTCGCGGCGTAGGGCGAAGGCCGTGGCCGCAACACGCCGCTCTGGATGTCCGCCAACTCCAGCGGTGGGGCCGCCGTCTCGACCATGGACGTTCGCCTCAGTTGGCCAGTGCGAGGTTCTTCCAGAACCGCTCCAGGCTCGCGTCGCCGCCGAAGAGGGTGCTGAACACAGTGGAGTCGCAGACCAGCACCTCGCCGGCCCGCTCGCCCTGCGGGGGCGCCCAGACGAGGGTGTTGAACTCCGTCTCCCCGGCCAGCGTCAGGGGATGCGGCCGGGAAAGGTCGATCGGCTGTCGCGCCAGCACCCGCGCCGTCCCGTCGTCGCGGGTCAGCACATAGTGGGGCAGGTGCATGTGGAAGTTGAGGCTCTCCACCCCCTGGAGCCAGCCGCGCGTGTCGAGATCGCGCACGGCGGTGAGGGGCGCGACCTTGTTGGTGGTCCCGGGCCGCACGGCCGGCCGCAGGGCGTATCGGTTCTCCACCGGAATGCCGATCCCGCGAAGGAGCGCGAGCGTGAAGCGGCCAAATCGCTGCTGGCGCGGCACGAGCGCGTCGCCGTGGTGGGCGTGCTCCATGGCGCGCTCTTCGAGGTCGTCAGAGGCGCCCACGTCGTGGTGGGGGCCGATGACGAGGCAGGTCCCCTCCCGCTTCAGGAACTCACGCAGCGCTTCGACCTCGGCGGCCGAGGGCTCCTGGCCGGTGACATTGTGGTCCAGGCCGAACACGAACAGCGTGTCGACGTCGGACAGCACCCGCTCGTCGAGCGGCAGGGCGAAGCCGGCCTGGTCGATCCTCTGGAAGACAGGCACGGAGTGGCCGGTCACTTCGCCCACCAACTGCTGGAACGGCACCCACGCCCAGAAGAAGAGCTCCAGCGCGCCGGCGATTCCCTGCTGGAACTGCAGCGGGTCGGAAAAGCGCGGGACCTCGTACGCGGGCCACGCCACGCGCCGCACCTCGGTCATCGTGGAGAAGCGGTTGTCCAGCTCGGTGGGGTTTCGGTTGGCCTCGGCCGGATAGCTCCAGGAGATGTACACGCTCACCCGCCGACGACCCGGCGTATAGGGCCGCGGCGCATGGTTCTGATTATAGGTGCGGGCGGGCTCGCTCATGGTGCGGCCGCCCTACTGGAGTTGATCCAGCGCCGTTGTCAGCGCCGACTTCAGCCGGAGCGCCTTCTTGATTTCGTCGGAGCTCACATAGGGGTACTCGCCGTACTCCAGGAAGCTCGGCACCTGGTGCTCGCGGAAATACTTCACGACCGCGGACAGGTTGTCCTTCCAGTCCTCAGGAAAGCCCTCCAGGTTGACGAACACCGTCGTGACACCTGTCGACAGAAACAACATCAGGGCGTCGTCCATGTACTTGTCGAAGTCGGTGTCGAAGATGCCTTGGTACATGAAGTAGAGATCGTTCCCAATCGGGAAGAGGATCCAGCGCAGGTAATGCAGCTTCAGCGGCGCGAGCACATTGGGAGTCTCGCGCACTGCAGCCTCGATCGTCTTGGCGTAGCCACGGATCGCTGCCTCGTGCCCCGGCTTTACTTTCGCCAGGATCGAGAAACCGTAATTGGCCGGGGTCTTGGGGAAGACAGGGCCGAAGGGGCCCTCCACGCGCTCGAAATAGCCTTCCTTGGGGATCGCCATGGCGGCGGGCTTCAGGAAGTCCTCGGTCGTCGTCATGGCGGTCTCGTCTCGATGCGCGAGTGTTGTGCTGACTGGGGGTCTGCCTGCTCCTCACCAACGTTACTCGCCGGGCGGGCGCTTGCTCTAAGGTGAAACCCTCTCCCGGAGCAGAGGAGGGCCTCAACACGTGTGGCCATCCCACGAGGCGGATCGACCACCCCCATTGGACGACCCGCCGAGCCCCTGGACATCGAACCGGAGAAGCGCGCCGTCTCGCGCGAATGGTCAGCTAGCGCTCGACTCTGAATTGGCCGAGCCCGCCTTCGCCAGCCTCCCCTCACGGACGCGCGTCCATCCAGTGCCTGAGGGCCAACAGATCGTCCGGCACGATACGCACAACGCCGGCGCGCGGCGCGTCGATGTCGGCGATCAGGAAGATCGGCGCAGAGATGATCAGTGGCAGGACGAAGAGAAGCACAGGCGTTCTTCGCCTTTCGCTGGCGCCGTGCAGGAAGTTGGCAGCGAACGCGATGACCAGCATCATGCTCCAGGCCCCGGTCGGAATGCGGTTCCACCAGGCCGCCTGGGTGCTGCCCCGCGAGTTCAGGACATCGGTCATCGCGGCGGCGGCGAGCGCGACTGTGGGAGTGGGCTGGACGACTGCGGCCTTGGTGACGATCGATAGCAGATCGTCCTGCAGCTTCTCGGTTTCGGCGTCGATTCTGGCGAGCCGCGCAGGATCGCTCACATTGTAGAATTGGATGCGCAGCTCAGCATATTTGGACAGAAGTCGTCGCGTCTGCCCCCCTTCCGCAGAGGGCAGCAGGGGCGCGCGGACGTAGGCGGCACGGATCGCGTTCGCCTCGTTTCTTTCGGAGGCCTTGCGCTCGTCGTACCGACTGACCGCCATCGAGAAACTGAAGCCGATGATCAGCGCCGCCAAGGTGAGCGTGGCGCCCAGGATGGTGTTGAAATCCCCGCGCTCGGCATCTTCCAGCGGCTTGCCCCGTCGGCGCAGGGCATGGCCGAGATAGGCGGCGAGCCACTGCAAGGCGAGTGAGAAAAGGAAGATCTCCGTCGGGTGCCTGATGAGAGACGTCATCCCACGGCCTAAAGGGGCCACGCCGGCTCGAGGGCTATAGGGTCAATCCCTGAGAGGCGATTTCCGATGACCCAGCAGGGGCGCGCCGACCTAAGAGGTCCCTCGCCAAAAGGGGAGCGAGTTAGGAAGGGCCTCCCACCGCCGCTGGGATAAGGTAGTCCTGGTTCACGTCGAACAGCCAGCTGTACCAATCGATGGATGTGTAGTCGGCCCCCGCGATGGCCACGACCATGTCCAGCGCCGGGATCACGATCACGAATTGGCCCCCGGCGCCCTCGGCCGAGAACATGCGGTAGGAACGACCGCCTGAAACCAGGTCGTGGATATGCCAGCCCAGGCCATAGCGGTGGTTCACATCGCGCGGGATGACGGGGCGGAAGCGGCCATAGGGTGTAACGGACTGCTCCACCCAGCCTTGGGAAACGATGCGACTTCCGTTCCAAACCCCGCCGTTCAGGTACAGCTGGCCGAGCTTCAGCTGATCGCGCGGAGCCAGATACAGACCGCCGCCCATATAGCCCTCGCCCGTCGGCATCAGGTTCATGGCCCAGCGATGGATCTGAAGCGGCTGCGCGATCCTCTCGTCGAACAGTTGAGGCAGCCATTCGCGCGTGATGATCCGGGCGACAGAATCGCTAGCCCGCCTCCGTTCCTGGCGGCCCGATCCTCGCACCGTCCGCGATCCGTCAGGCCCTAGGCGGCGAGCGTTTGCCGCCGCCCGTTCTCGCCCGCCAGCCTCACGGCCTCGGTCAGGCGGGCGACGTGCAGCGCGTGGTCAAACCCAGGCGTGCTGTAGGCGCCGGTTCGGAGGTCGTCGACCAGGCCGGCATAGACCTCGGCGATGTTCATCGCGGCGCCCTGGAAGCCGCCAGAGGCGACCGCCGGGGCTTCTGGGGGCGCGAACGCGACGCTGGCGGCGAGCTTGGGATCGCCGGCCTGGAATCCGTAGGGATGATCGCCCGTCAGGCTGAGCCATCCCTCCGAGGCGCGGATCACGAGCCTGAATTCTCCCTGCTCAGGAGCCACGCCCGCGAGCATCTGCGCGGCGAACACGGCGCCGGATTGCGTCTTGCCGAGAACATCGACGTGGTCGGGGACTTCCCGCTGGCTAAGCGTCCCTGTGTCGGTCAGTTCCACCGACGGCCAGCGGGTCTCGGTCCGGGCATCCACCTCAGTGATTGGCCCAAGGAGCCCCTCGACGAGGTCGAGCGTATGGGCCGTCGTGACAGTCAGCAAATTCGAGCCGGCCGCGGCCTTGTTGTAGTAGTCGTCATTCGAAGCCATTTTCGGTCCGAAGCCGGAAGTGGTGGACAACACCCTCGCGCTCAGCGGCCGGCCGATCTTCCCGGAAGCCACGATCTCGGCGGCGCGACGCACGGTCGGGTTCAGGCGTCCCTGGAAGCCGATCGCCGTGTGCTGCGAGCGCACCGCACCCGCCAGAACTTCCGTCTCGGGCAGACTGCTTCCAAGGGGCGCCTCGCAGTAGACCGCCTTGCCGGCGGCCAGCGCGGCCAGGACGAGATCGCGGTGCGCGGGGACTTTTACCGTCACGGTCACGATGCCGATCCGCTCGTCGCGCATCATCTCCAGCGGATCGGCGTACCAGCGGTCCGCCCCGAAGGCTTCGGCTGCTTGCTTCGCACTCTGCGCGTTGCGCGTCGCCACGGCGGCGAGCCTGACGCCGGCCAGGCCCTTGATCGCCGGAATGTGCGACACGCCCGCCCAGCGCGAGGTCGCGTTCACGCCTACGACTCCCACGCCGATTTCCGCCTGCACCATAGGTGAATCTCTTTATCCGTAGTGATTGATACGAAAGTCCTGCGCTGGTTGCGGCGGCGGGTCAATGGTTTTATATCGATCGTTATGAAAGGGCCCTCTGAACAGGAAGTGAAGCGAAAGACAGGGCGCCCGCTTTCTTTCGATCGGGGCGAAGCGCTGGAACGGGCCATGCGGCTCTTCTGGCGGCACGGCTATGAGGCGACGTCACTGGCCGATCTGACCGAGGCCATGGGCGTCAGCGCGCCGAGCGTCTATGCCGCTTTCGGCGACAAGAAGCGGCTGTTCCTGGAAGCGGTCGACCAGTACCTCCGCGCCAGCATCGCGTCCGCGCGGATTCTCGACGAGACGCCGAGCGCCCGCGAGGCCGCCTTCCAACTGATGCGGCAGTCCGCGATTGATTTCACCGGCGAGGACACTCCACCAGGGTGCCTACTGGCGACGGGCGCCATCAGCTGCTCGACTGAAGCCGCCGATCTCCAGATGCACCTGGCGGACATCCGCAAGGGATTCGAGGAGAAGCTCGCGGGCCGGATCGCCCACGCCGTCGCCGCCAAAGAATTGCCCCCGGGTACGGATGTTCCGGGTTTGGCGGCGCATGTCATCGCCGTGATCCAGGGGATGTCCACCCTGGCTCGGGACGGGGCTCCGCGCGAGAAACTCCTACGCATCGCCGAAACGGCGATGACCGCCTGGCCGCCTGAGACCCGGGGCGCATCGAACGGCGCCTGAGCCCGGCGATCAGCTGCGTTCGCCGTGACCGCCGGAGCCTAAATTGGTCACCTTGCAGCCGGTGGCCGCCAGCCCGCCCTTCGGGCGGGGCAAGAAACGAAATTCGCGGTACGTTTTTGAAAAAGTGGTGCCGCCTGGGTGACTCGAACACCCGACCTACGCATTACGAATGCGCCGCTCTACCGGCTGAGCTAAGGCGGCCCACGGCGCCGTCCGGCATAGCCGGGGCGGCGGGTCAGGGCGTCTCTCTACCGTTCCTCGCGCCGGTCGCCAAGGGCGCGGGCGGATGGGCCGCGGACGGCGCCGCCTTGGGGAAGAGGCTCGGCCCGGCGAAGGCGACCACCATGGCTGCGACCAGGCACGCCGCGGCCAGCGCCATCAGGATCCAGAAGGGGCGGCTGAGCAACCGGGCGCCTTGCGGCGGCTCGGGCGATTCCGGCGGCTCGTGGGTGGGCGACATCCGGTCAGCCCTGGCCCAGGCGTGGGCGGCCTGCAATCCCTCACGCGCGCCTGGCCCGCACGGCAAGCAGCTTCATCAGAACCTCCTCCCGCGGTGCTTGCGCCGATTCAACGTGAGCCAGGTTGGCGACGGCAAGAGGCGCGGCCACCACGGGCGAGAGGCAGAGCGCTATGAGCTGCGGAGCGGGCAAGCGCTCCAGCATTTCGCCCAGGGCCTTCGCGCCCCTGGGCGAGTGCGCCAGGACGAACCGGATCCCGGGCAGGGCGTCGATGAGGGCCGGCGTGGGCGACCTCACCACTGTCTCGTACATCGCCAGGCGCCTCGCCTTCAGCCCGGCCGCCGTGAGCGCGCCGACGAGATCGCCCGCAGGCTCGGCGGCGCTGGGGTGCAGGATCGCGCCGTCCAAGGCGCTCCGCTGCGAGGCGACGAGCTTGCCCAGAGCCCGCACGTCCCCGTCGGCGGATCTCACGTCCTCGAACCCCGCCGACCGCGCCGCGGCCGCCGTGGCCGCCCCAACGACGAACACCGGCAGGGCGCGCCGCGGCGAGCGGGGCGCAAATGCGCGCACGGCATTGGCGCTTGTGAAGGCGATGGCGCCGACGCCGTCGAGTTCGACAGGCTCAGCCGGCAAGGCGCGCACCTCCAGCAGGGGCTCGACCAGCGGTTCCAGCCCAAGATCGCGGACGCGCACGGCGGTGGAGTCGGCCCCAGGCTGCGCGCGCGTGATCCAGACCCGGCTCATCGCCGCTCTCCTTTCCGGACGCCTTCGTCTAAGACGCCCTTAAGGCAAAGGAGAACGGCGGAGCATGGGCGGCGCAAGCGAAAGCCTCGACCTGCGGGATCGGGACGCGGTGTTCGCGGCCCTGGAGGCGACGACGTTCGACGTAGCAGTGATCGGCGGAGGCATCACGGGCGCGGGAATCGCCCGCGACTGCGCCATGCGCGGACTCTCCGTGGCCCTGGTCGAGGCGCGGGACTTCGGGTCGGGAACCTCCAGCCGATCCTCCAAGATGATCCACGGCGGCCTTCGCTATCTCGCCCAGGGAGATCTTGGGCTCGTGCGCGAGGCGGCGAGCGAACGGAAGGCCGTTCAGGCGATCGCACCCCACCTGGCGCGCGAGATCCTGTTCGTCATCCCCGCGCGCACGGCCGCGACCATCGCCAAGCTGCGTGCGGGCCTGTGGACCTTCGAGAAGCTGGGCGGCGTCCCCAAGAGCCGCGCCCACGAGCTGTGGTCGCGCGCCGAGCTGGCCGCGACGGAGCCGGCGCTGCGCACCGACGACCTCTCGGGCGCAGTGGCCTATCCCGAATACCTGACGGACGACGCGCGCCTGACCCTCGCCAACGTCCGAAGCGCAGCCGCCCACGGGGCGGTAGTGGCCAACTACGCCCGCGCCGAGCGGATCCTGACTGAAGGCGGCAAGGCTGTGGGCCTGGACGTCGTCGAGACCCTGCCCGGCGCCGGCGAGCGTCGCGAGAGGGTCCGCGCCCGCATCGTCGTAAACGCCGCGGGGCCATGGGTGGACGCGGTCCGCGCCCTCGAAGACCCGGCGGCGCGCAGGCGTCTCGCCCTCGCGCGAGGGATCCACCTGGTGGTGCGCCATGACCGGCTGCCCGTCGCCCACACCATCGTCACGCCCGCCGCGGATCGCCGCAGCGTCTACGCCGTGCCGAGGGGCGAGGTCACTTACATCGGCACGACCGACACCTTCCATCCCGAGGCCGAGACCTGGCCGCCGGTCACGAGCGAAGACGCCAACTATTTGTTCGACGCGATGACCGCGCGCATCGGGGGGCCGCGCCTTTCCGCGTCCGACGTGGTCGCGGCCTGGTCGGGCGTGCGACCCCTGGTGGCCCAGGAGGGCAAGAGCGCTTCGGACATCTCGCGCAAGGACGAGGTCTGGACCGGGCCGGAGGGGGTCGTCTCAATCGCCGGCGGCAAGCTCACCGCCTATCGCCGGATGGCCGAGCGGGTGAGCGACATGGTCGAGGAACGACTGGGCCGCGGGCCCTCGCCGTGCCGGACCGAGACCGAGCCGCTGCCCGGCGGACAGGTCGATCCTGCTTCCATGCGCCGTCAGCTGGAGGCGCTGGGCGCGGCGCCGGCGGAAGCCGAGCGCCTGACCGGCCTCTATGGCGCCGAGGCGCCCGAAGTCGGCGTGGCGGGGCCTGCGGCCGAGGCGGAACGTGCAGTCCTCCACGAAGGCGCCCTGACCCTCGAGGACTACTGGCTGCGGCGCAGCGTGCGCGGCCTCTTCACGGCGGATGGCGGCCAGGGCGCGCTGGAGCCGGCGGCGCGCGCCATGGCGTCTCTCTTGGGCTGGTCCGAGGCGCGAATAGCCGAGGAGATCGCGGCGTGCCGCGCAGTCCGCGCGCACGACATGGCGCCGTTCGCCCTCGAAGCGGTGGCCTGAGCGGCGGAGAACGGAGAAGGACGAACGGCATGGGTGTGATCGAGGCGCTGCGCGGGGCGCTGGGACCCGACAAGGTCGCGACCGACGAAGCGAGCCTGCAGGCGCGGCGACACGACTATTGGGCGCTCAGCGCGATCCGGGACCACCGCAAGGATCCGGCCCCCGCGCCCGCCTGTGTCGTCCGGCCCGTCAGCGTAGAAGACGTGCAGGCCGCCTTGCACGCCGCCGCCCCGTTCCGTGCGCCGGTCATTCCGTTTGGCCTGGGCAGCGGGGTCGTCGGCGGGGTGATCGCCCGCCCCGACGCAATCGTCCTCGACATGTCGGCCATGAACCGCGTGCGATCGATCAACGCCGTCGACCTCACGGCCGCCTTTGACGCCGGCGTGCGTGGAACCGACGCCGAGGCCGCAGTCGCCGCCCAAGGCCTCACCATCGGCCACTGGCCGCAGTCGGTTGCGGTGAGCAGCGTCGGCGGCTGGGTCGCCACCCGCGCCTCCGGCCAGTTTTCCACCGCCTACGGCAACATCGAGGACATGGTGCTGACGGTCGAGGCCGTCCTGCCCGACGGGACGCTGGTGGTCCTCGGCAAGGGCCCGCGCGCTTCCGTCGGCCCCGACCTGCGCGCCCTCCTGCTTGGCAGCGAGGGGACACTGGGCGTGATCACGGGCGTCGCGCTCTCGCTGCGCCGCGCGCCGCCGGCGCGGGCGCTTAGCGTCTTCGAGCTCGTCGACATGGATCGCGGCTTCGAGCTGCAGCGCCAGATCGTGCAGGCCGGCTGGCGCCCGCCGGTAATGCGCCAGTACGACCCGCGGGAGAGCCGGCGGATGGACGCCCGCGCCAGCGCCTGTCTCCTGCTGATGATCCACGAAGGACCCTCGGGCCTGGTGGACGCGGAGGTCGCCGCCACGCGGGAGCTGGCTGCGGCCGCCGGCGCGAGCCCGATGCCGGTCGAGATCGCCGAGCATTGGCTGGCGAACCGCAACCATGTGCCCAGCTGGGACCAGCTTCTCGCCCGCGGCCTGGTGGTGGACACTGTGGAGGTCTCCGCGCCCTGGAGCCGGATCGGCCGGGTGTACGAGGACGCGGTCGCCGCCCTGGCGCGCATACCGGGCCTGATCGCCGGTTCGGCCCACAGCTCCCACGCCTATCGCAGCGGCCTGAACCTCTATTTCACCTTCGCCATCCAGACCGAGGACCCGGCGGCGATGGAGCCCGCCTACCTTTCCGCCTGGCGGGCGATCCTCGAGGCGACGGACGCCCATGAGGGAAGCCTCTCCCATCACCACGGCGTCGGGCGCGTCCGCCGCGAGTGGCTCGGGCGCGAACTGGGAGCCGGCGGCGTGGCCCTGCTTCGACGCGTGAAGGCCGCGCTGGATCCCCAGGGTCTGATGAATCCGGGCGTCCTCATCCCGGATGCCTGAACTCATCCTTGCCCTCGACGTCGGCACGACAACGGCGCGCGCGGCCGTCGTGGCGCCGGACGGAGCGATCGCGGGCCTTGCATCCACGCCCCTCCGGACAGGCGTCCCCGGTCCCGGCCTCGCGGAGCAGGACGCCGAAGCCCTGTGGCGCGCGGCGCTCAGGGTCATGCGCGGCGCCCTCGCCTCGGCCGGGCGCGCGGGAACGGACCTGGCGGCCATCGGCCTCACCACCCAGCGGGCCAGCGCCGTCCTCTGGGATCGCGCCGCTGGCCATCCGGCAAGCCCGGTCGTCCTCTGGAGCGACCTGCGGGGGGCCGGGCGGGCCGGCGAGCTGCAAAAGGAGGGATTTTTCCTGGCCCCCCAGCAGCCGGCGACCAAGCTGGAGGCCCTCGCGAGAACCTCCGAGAGGCGAATGGCCGACCTCGCCTGGGGCGCCGCTGACAGCTGGATCCTCTGGAAGCTCACCGGCGGAGCTGCGCACGCCACCGATCGCAGCCAGGCCTGGCCCACCGGCTACCTCGGCCTCGCGGACCTCGAGTGGAACCGCAGCCTGATCGAGCGGCAGGGCCTCTCCGAACTCGCCTTTCCCCAGCTCGTCGACACCTGGGGGATGATCGGGCGAACGCACCGCCGCTGGCTCGGGGCCGAGGTCCCGATCACCGCGGATGTCGCCGACCAGCAGTCCGCCCTCATCGCGCACGGCGAAACGCCGGGCGCAGCGAAGATCAGTTGGGGCACGTCGGGGACCTTCGATGTAGCCACCGATGGCCCGGTGTTCGGCGGCCTGCCGGGGCTGCCGCCCCTGATCGTCTCCTCGGCGGCTGGCCAGACCCGGTACTGCCTGGAGGGGATGATCCTCTCGGCCGGATCCGCGCTCGACTGGATGCGCCGCGCCTTCGCGCTTGGCTCCCCCGAACGATTGAGCGCGCTGGCCGCGTCCGCCAAGGACGCGGGAGGTGTCGCCTTCCTGCCGGCGCTGCAGGGCCTCGGCGCGCCCCACGGCGACGCCGCTCGACGGGGGCGCCTCGCCGGACTCGCCGCCGGCGTGGAGCGCGCGCACGTCGCGCGGGCGGCGTTCGAGGGGCTGGCGTTCCGGGCGCGGGAAATCACGGAGCGGACCCAGGTCGCAGGCGCCCTCTCCGCCGAAACCCCGCTGGGCGTCGATGGCGGCCTCAGCCGCTCGCCCGTCTTCCTTCAGGTCCTGGCCGATCTGCTGGCCCGGCCGATCAAACCCCTTGCAACCCCCGAGGCGACCCTCATGGGGGCCGCGATCGCGGCGACGCGCGGCGCCGCCCTCCCGGGCGAGGTCGACACGCGCAGGGCCATCCGACCCCTTCTGAGGCTGGAGCCCCAGCTGAGCGCGGACGAGGCCGCGGCGCGGTTCGCGGCATGGCGGGCGGCCGTCCACCCGCCTGCCGAACGAGGCTAGATCTGGAGCGCGTCCCCGGCTTCGGCGGCTATGGCTTCGCCCAGACGCATGCCCAGGGCGCGCGCCGCGTCCAACCCGTCCCAGCCGGCGACATCAGTTTCGCCACTGCGGCGGAAGCGTCGTGCGCCATCGGGCGTGAGCGCCTCGACGACGAGAGACAGGCGTACGCCGTCCACGACGGCGTAGGCGCCGATGGCCGTGCGGCAGGAGCCCTCGAGGAAGGCCAGGGCGCCGCGTTCGGCGGTGATTGCGAGGGTGGTCGCCAGGTCCTTCAGCGGCGCCAGCCAGGGCGCGTCGGCGTCCTCCGCCCTTGTCTGGACGGCGAGGGCGCCCTGGGCGGGCGCCGGCGGGCACTCCACTGGATCGATGAGTCCGCGGGGCACGTGAGAGAGGCCCAGGCGGTTGAGCCCCGCCGCCGCCAGGATAATGGCGTCGGCCTCGCCCGCATCCATCTTCGCCAGGCGCGTGTCGACGTTGCCGCGCAGGGGGACGACGGTGATCTCGGGGCGGCGGTGGCGAGCCTGGGCCTGGCGACGCAGGCTGGCCGTGCCGAGCCGGGCGCCCACAGGCATGTCATCGATCGAGGCGTAGCGGAGGCTGATGAAGGCGTCGCGCGGATCTTCTCGCGCAGGGACCGCGGCGATCACCAGACCCGGCGGATCCTCGGCGGGCATGTCCTTCATCGAGTGGACCGCGCAATCGAATCGCCCGGCCAGCAGACCCTCCTCGATCTCCTTGGTGAACAGCGCCTTGCCGCCGATGTCGGTCAGCACGCGGTTCTGGATCCGGTCGCCCGAGGTGGTCACCGGGACGAGCATCGCCTCGCCCTCGCCGCCGAGGGCGGCGGTAATCGCGGCGCGCACGTGGCCGGCCTGAGTGAGGGCCAGCTTGGAGCCCCGCGTGCCTATGCGTATCTGTCGGAAAGTCATGTCGAACCGTTTTGACCACAGCGCCCCCAGCGGCGCCACCCTCACGGTCCTGGGCGTCGAGACCAGCTGCGACGAGACCGCCGCGGCGGTCGTGCGCCTCGACCCCGAAGGGCGCGTGGAGGTCCTCTCCTCCGTCGTGCTCAGCCAGATCGAGCGCCACGCGCCGTTCGGCGGCGTCGTGCCGGAGATCGCAGCCCGGGCCCACGTCGAGACCATCGAGGCGATCGTCGCAGGGGCCCTGGCTGAGGCGAACACGGCGGCCGAGGCGCTGGACGGCGTGGCGGCGACGGCGGGTCCGGGCCTGGTGGGGGGTGTGATGGTGGGGCTGGCCTTCGCCAAGGCCATGGCCCTGGCCCTGGGCAAGCCCCTGGTCGCGGTCAATCACCTCGAGGGTCACGCCGTGTCGGCGCGCCTTGCGGGGGACGCCGCCTATCCCTTTCTCCTGCTCCTGGTCTCCGGAGGGCATTGCCAGCTGCTCGAGGTCCGCGGGATCGGCGAGTGCCGACGGCTGGGTTCGACGATCGACGATGCGGCGGGGGAGGCCTTCGACAAGATCGGCGGCGCCCTTGGCCTCGCCTACCCGGCAGGCCCGGCGCTCGAGCGCCTAGCGCAGGACGGCGACGCCGAGCGCTTCCCCCTCCCCCGAGCCCTGCTCGGCCGTCCGGGTTGCGACTTCTCCTTCTCCGGCCTGAAGACGGCCGCCGCGAGGATCGCCCAGGACCTGACGAACGAGGCGGACCGGCGCGATCTGGCGGCTGCAGCTCAGGCGGCGATCGCCCGCCAGCTCGCCGAACGCACCGCAAGGGCGATGGACGTCTATGCCGAGCGGCATGACGCGGCGGATCGGCGGCTCGTGGTCGCTGGCGGCGTGGCGGCCAACAACGCGATCCGCCAGGCCCTGCAGGAGCTCGCTCGCCAGCGCGGCTTCGCCTTCTCCGCTCCGCCCCTCGCCTATTGCACCGACAATGGCGCGATGATCGCCCTGGCCGGGGCCGAACGTCTGGCCGCCGGCCTCACCGACGATCTGGATGCGGAGGCGAGGCCCAGGTGGCCGCTCGACGAGGACGCCGCCCGCCTCGCGCCCACCCACACGCCAGGCCGCAAGGGCGCAAAGGCGTGAGGCGCGCAGGCGTGATCGGCGCGGGGGCCTGGGGCACGGCCCTCGCCCAGACCTGCGCTCGCGCGGGCCTGGAGGTCGTCATCTGGGCTCGCGAACCGGACGTCGCACAAGGAATCGAGGAGACCCGTGAGAACCGGATCTTCCTGCCTGGCGTATCGCTCGACGCAGCGATCCGCGCCACGTCCGATCCTGCAGATCTCAGGGACGTGGAGCTGGTCTTCGCCGTCCCTCCGGCCCAGCATCTTCGCGCCACCCTGGCGGCCTTCGCCCACTGCCTCCCGGCCCGAGCTCCCGTGGTGCTGTGCGCCAAGGGCATCGAACAGGGGACGCTCAAGCTGATGACGGAGGTCCTGGCCGACGCGCTTCCGGCGGCGACGCCGGCCGTGCTCTCGGGTCCCAGCTTCGCCGCCGACGTCGCGCAGGGCCTGCCGACCGCGGTGACCCTCGCGGCCGCGGACGAGGCCCTGGCGGCCGAAATCGCGCAGGCGATCGCCACCCCGGTCTTCCGCCCTTACGTGGCGACGGACATGATCGGCGCCGAGGCGGGCGGGGCGGTGAAGAACGTACTGGCGATCGCCTGTGGCGTCGCCGAGGGGCGCGGCCTCGGCGCCAGCGCCCGCGCAGCTCTGATCACCCGCGGCTTCGCCGAACTCACGCGGCTCGCGGTGGCGCTTGGCGGCTTGGCCGAGACTGTCGCCGGCCTGTGCGGCCTGGGCGATCTCGTGCTTACCTGCTCGAGCCTCCAGTCCCGGAACATGAGCCTGGGCGCGGCCCTGGGAAGGGGCGAGCGGCTCGAGGATGTCCTCGCCGGACGCCTCTCTGTCGCCGAAGGCGTCGCCTCGGCGCCGGCCGTCACCGCGCTCGCGCGGAGGCTTGGCGTCGAGACGCCGATCTGCGAAGCGGTGCATGCCATTCTGGAGGGGGAGAGCGAGATCGGTCCGGCTATCGCCGGCCTCCTCTCGCGCCCGCTCCGCACCGAGTCGCCACACGTCTGACCCTTCGATCTGGAGCCCGGATGGCCCGCTTCCTTCTCCTCTGCCTCGACAAGCCGAACTCCCTGGCATTGCGTATGGCCAATCGCGAGGCGCACCTGGCCTATGTCGCCGCCCGCGGCGACCAGGTGCCGGTGGCGGGTCCCCTGCTGGACGACGAAGGCCAGATGAAGGGCTCGATGCTGGTGGTCGAAGCCGCCGACCACGCCGCCGTCGAGGCGTTCAGCGTCGCCGACCCATACCGCCAGGCCGGGCTGTTCGAGCGCGTGGAGATCCACGCCTGGCGCCAGAGCGTGGGGACACCGATCTGAACCCTGCCCGTCCTCCACCCGGAACCCGTCTCTGCGCCCTCGACGATCTCGCTGATCCCGGCGCCAAGGGCTTCATGTTCCGCTCGGGCGAGGCGCTGTTCATGGGTTTCGTCGTGAGAAAGGCCGGTCAGATCCGCGGCTGGATCGACCGCTGCCCCCATGCCGGATTGCCGCTCGCCTTCCCCCCGGACCGCTACTTCACGCGCGAGGGCGACCTTCTCCTGTGCGGCTCGCATGGCGCGCTCTTCCGCCCGCTCGACGGCCTGTGCGTGGGGGGGCCCTGTGAGGGCAAGCGGCTGCTCGACTGGCCGGTTCGCATCGAGGACGGCGAGGTGGTGGTCGCCTGAACCTCACGTTGCCTCCCGCTTCCGCCCCATCAGGCGCCTCAGCGCCCGCAAGGGCGATGGCTGGCCTGCTCCCAGCAGGCTCGCCCGGAACACCCGGCCGAGCAGGAAGAGCTCGAGCCAGATGAACCCGACCATCAGTATCCCCGAACCGGCAGCCTCGAGAGGCGGCACGCCACTACCCAGGCGCGCCAGCATGGCGAAGGGCGCGTAGGGCGGGATCCAGGTCATCGCCCGCACGATCGGCGAGTCCGGATCGACGATGACCGCGTCCATCATCACCACCACAGGCGCCATGATCGCCATGAGCGCGGGTACGAGATAGGCCTGGGCGTCTTGCACCGTGTCACTCATCGAGCCGATGGCCAGGAACACCGTCGAGACAATCAGGTAGCCACTGACGAAATAGAACAGGAGAGCCGGCGCCATCCACGGCTGGCCAAGCGGCTGCAGGGCCGCGGCGACGAGCCCGGCGGCAGGCCCCTGGGCGGCGTGGACGGCCGCGGCCGCGCAGCCGACCCAGACCGCCAGTATGGTCAGGCCCACCGCGCCCAGGCCTAGCAGCTTTCCCTGCATCAGTTCCTCGGGTCGAACGCAGGCGAGCACGGCCTCCAGGAGCTTGTTCGACCGCTCCTCGATCACCCCCTGCAACATCATCGAGCCCGTGGTCATGGCGGCCACCAACAGGAGATAGACGAGGGCCAAGGGCAGGATTGATCTCAGGACAAGGTCACCGCGCCGGCGCTCAGCGACTGTCGGGGCGGCGATCACCTGCGGCCCCAGCGATTCGATTCGCTCGGCCGCCGTCTCGGCGAGGCCTGCCCCCCGAAGGGCGGCCAGCCGCTCGGCGCGCCCGGCGGAACTGCGGACGATCCTGACCAGGTCCGGGTCGGCGGTGGGCGCAACCCACACGCGGGCACGCTCGCCGTACGAGAAATCCTTCGGGACCCAGAGCGCCAGTGCGAGGGGCCGAACGTTTCCAGGCGCACCGACCGATATTCCCAGTCGCCCTTGGATGTAGGCGCCGAACGCCTCGGGCCCGGCGTCGACCGGCGCGTCCGCCGGCGTCGGCGCTCGCACGAAGTCGGCGGCGCGCCCGGCCTCGGCAATGCGACGATCGATAGTCGGCGCCACGGTGTTTATCGGATCGACGACCACGAAGGCGGCGCCCCTGGCCGGCCTCCCGAGAAACTGCGTCGCCGCCAACGAGCCGGCGATCACCACTGGTACGACCAGCAGGAGCATCCAGAATCCGCGGGTCGCGACGATCTGCCGGAAATCCCTCGCGGCCACGAGCCAGACGCGCCTCACGCCGACGCCTCGGACTGTCCGCCGACGAGGTGGAGGAACACCTCGTGCAGGCTGGCGCGCTCGACCTGGAATTCGCGAAGGAGGAAGCCGTTCGCGGTGCAGGTTTCGAGTAGATCCCCAGGATCCGCGCCCGGCCGGAGCGCGACTTCGTAGTCCGTCCAGCCGTCCACAGCCGCGCTCATGGGCGCGGCGTGGGCGACGCCGGCCAGTCGGCCCGGCGCCTCCCGGGCCGTCAGGCGCAGCCGAGGCGGCAGGAGGCTGCGAGCCTCTGAGACGGTCCCGTGGAACACCGATCGTCCGCCCGAGAGCAGGATCAGCCGGTCGCACAGGCGTTCGGCGTGCTGCATGACGTGGGTCGAGAAGACGACCGTCGCGCCGTCACGGGCCGCCTCGCGGATGATGTCCTCCAGCAGAGCCTGGTTGACCGGATCGAGCCCCGAGAAAGGCTCGTCCAGTAGGAGCAGCCGGGGCGTATTCACGAGCGCTGTGGCCAGCTGGACCTTCTGCGACATGCCCTTGGACAGCCCGGCGACCGGACGCCGCGCCCAGGCGCCCAGATCGAGACGCTCTATCAGCGCCTCTGCAGCGCGCCGGGCAGCCGCGGCCGACAGGCCCTTGAGGCGTCCGAAATAGGCGATCACGCCCGTCACCGTCATCTGGCGATAGAGGCCCCGCTCCTCCGGGAGGAACCCAATGCTGGGCGCCTGGTCGCGGCCGGGCGCGCGCCCGAGCACCTCGATACGGCCCGAGGTGGGGCGGAGGATGTCGAGAGCCATTCGAAGGGATGTGGTCTTGCCCGCGCCATTGGCGCCGAGGAAGCCGAAGACCCCGCCTTCGGGCACCCCGAAGCTCAACTGATCGATCGCGGTGAAGTCGCCGAACCGCTTGACCACGGCCTCGAAGGTCAGGACGGCCATGCGCATTCCCTGGCCAACGGCTCCGGCATCATTCCCTCCCCCCAGGTCGCTCCCGGCGCGTCTAATAGACCATCCCCTGCGCGACGGCCTTCAGGCGCTCCATCACCGAGAGTTTGTCGTCGGGAAAGTCCTGATCGATCCACCAGGCCTCGACCTCCCGCAGGACCGCGCCGATTTGGGGCCCGTACGGGACCCCAGCGGCGGCGACTTCGTCGCCATTGAGCGGCAGGCTCGGCGGCGTCCAGGTCTGGGCCATGGGAAGGAGGGCGCGCCACTGGACGGCGGCCGCAGGACGATCGGAGCCGGCCCAGGAGAGAAGCACCCTGTCGCAAAACGTCTGGACCCCAAGGCGATAGACGATGCGCCTCATCTCCCGCGGGCTCATCCACGACACCAGCCGCGGCTCGGTCCCAAGGGCCGCGTCGAGCCGATCGCGCTCGGCGTTGGAGAGCCGCAGCCGCCATGCGGTCTCCATGCCGGCCTGCGGCTCCTGCGGCAGCAGGGCCGCCAGACGCAGCAGAGGATCCTGCTCGAACAGGATCTCGGTCTCTATGCGCACGAGCGAGTCGAAACGCGCGAGGTCGGCGGCCTTCGGCGCCAGGCGGCGAAGGACGCCGGCTTCGTCCATCAGGCGAACCGTCCGGCGCGGGTCGTCGGCGGCGAGCAGCTTCATCAGCTCCGCGCCGATCCGCTCGGCCGAAAGGGTTTCGACAAGGGGCGCAAGCTCGGCGCAGGCGGCAAGGCCCTCCGGGTCCGGTTCCCCGCGGCCGTACCAGGCCAGGAAACGGAAGAACCGCGCGATGCGCAGCGCGTCCTCGCGGATCCGGGTCCGCGCATCGCCGACGAAGACGATCGCGCCGCGCCGCGCGTCCTCGATGCCGCCGCCCGTGGGGTCGAACAGCCGCCCCCGCGCGTCCGCATAGAGGGCGTTGAGGCGGAAGTCGCGCCGGGCGGCGTCCTCGGTCCAGTCGCGGGTGAAGGCGACAACGGCGCGGCGGCCGTCGGTCTCCACGTCCCGGCGCAGCGTGGTGATTTCGAACGGCCGGCCGTCGAGAACGGCGGTGATCGTGCCGTGGTCGATTCCCGTGGGAATGGCGCGGATGCCAGCCGCCTCAAGGGCGGCCGTCACCTCCGGAGGCTCCAGGACGGTGGCAATGTCGACGTCGCTGACCGGCGTCTTCAGCAGGGCGTTGCGCACGCATCCGCCCACGAACCGGGCGCTGTCTTCGCCGCCGGCCGTTTCCAGCGCCGCCATCACCGCCCGGGTCGCCGGATGGGCCATCCAGGGCTGGACGGGAAGAGTCTCGCTCATGGCTGCGAGCTGCCTGGATGGGGAACGAAATAGGCCGGCGCGACCGTTCCGTTCGGGCGCACGTGGGCAGGCACATAGGTCCCAGTCAGAGGTCGCAGCGGCGACAGAGCCGAGACGACGAGCGACAGCGCCGCCAAAGTGGCGCCGGCGGCGACCAGCCAGGTCCACGGAGTCTCGCCCATCGCCTGGCCCCGTCGCCGCGCGCCCTCGCGCCAGAGGAAGAAGGCGACGAAGGGCAGCAGGAACAGCCCGGCCCGGATCAGCAGGGTCCTAACCAACCGCCGCTCCGTAGAGACGATCGTAGAGGGCCCGCAGCATACCCGCCGTGGCGCCCCAGATCAGGTGATCCTCCCAGGTGGCGGCGTAGAAGCGCCTGACGTCGCCGGCCGGCGTGCGGCCCTCGCGCGCCTCGAAGTTGGCGGGGTCCATCAGGAAGCCGAAGGGCGTCTCGAAGATGTCCGCCACCTCGTCGGGATTGGCCACGAGGGTGAAGCCCGGCGAGATGAAGCCCACCACAGGGGTCACGTGAAAGCCGGTTCCCGTGCGGTACGGCGTCGAAAGCCCTGCGAGGGTGACGAACTCCGGCTCCAGGCCGATCTCCTCCTGCGCCTCCCGCAGGGCCGTTTCCCACGGCGTCTCTCCCGGATCGCAGCGGCCGCCGGGCAGCGCCACCTGTCCGGTGTGGCGGCGCAGGGTGTCGGCGCGGCGGGTGAGGATGACCGAGTACCCTTCAGGGCGGTCGACCAGGCCCACCAGCACGGCGGCGGGCGTCAGGGCGGACGGCGGATCGGTGAGCTTGCCCGGATCGAGGTCGAAGTCGGACCGCGACGGCGCCTCTCCCATGGCGACCTCCAGGGGATCAAGGTGGCGGGTGATCCAGCTCTTGAGATCGGCCGGCGGGACGGGTGCGTTCACGCCCGCTCCGCCTCGTCCGGCGGTCCGATCGGAAACCACACCCCGCCGGACTGCACGGCCATCATCGGCCCGTTAGGAAAGGCCCGTTCCACGGCCAGCTCCGCCAATTCGTAGAAGACCGGCCGGGCGATTAGCGCCTCGAGCCCCCGGCGGACGTGGAGATAAGGACGCGGCTCGCCGTCATCTCCCGGCGTGTCGACGCGGATCTCGTTGTCAGCGCCGGCGTCGACCACGTCGCCGACATTGGTGAGGAAACGCAGCACCGGGCGTCCCTCGTCGTCCCTGGCCTCGTCGACCCGGATGGCGATGAAGGGCGCGTCCTCGACCTGGATGCGCAGTTTCTCCGCCGGTGTGACCAGGTGGAACCCGTCCGGGTCCTTGCGCAGCACGGTGGAAAACAGGCGCACGAGCCCTTCGCGCCCGATCGGCGTGCCCTCGTGGAACCAGAGGCCATCGCGGCGGATGACGATGTCGATGTCGCCGCAGTGCTCAGGATTCCACAGGTGTACGGGTGGAATGCCACGCCCGGGCCCGGCCGCCGCGGCGACCACGCCTTCCAGTCCCACCACCCGTTCCGCCTGGCTCATCCCCCTAGGAGGTAGGCTGGTCCGGCGGCGGGCTCAAGCTTCCGCGAGCCGCCAATCGAGCGGAATGACCGGTCCCGCGAGGCCGGCGTCGCCGTCAGGGACGAGAGCCTTGACCATCACGCGGGCCTGATCGACGGGACCTGGCAGGCGCACTTCGCGCACCGGGTCGGAGGAGAAGCCGAGCGGGCCGAAGAAGGGCGCGTCCCCCACCAGGAGCACATAGCGCCATCCGGCGCGGGCGGCGGCCTGGCACGCGTGCGTCACCAGGTCAGCTCCGACACCCTGACGCCGGCAGCTGTCGTCCACGGCGATCGGGCCCAGCAGCAGGCCTGGCTTGCCCGCGACGGCGATCCGCCAGAGGCGCACGCACCCCACGGCGACGCCGTCGCGCCAGGCGACGAAGCTGACGTCCCGATCCAGGCGGCTTCTTTCGCGCAGACGCTCCACGGCCTTGACGAAGCGGCCTGGACCGAAGGCGCGCGCGACCAGGCCCTCGACAACCGCCGCATCGGCGGGCGTCTCGAGAGCGTAGATCTCGTCGGGAAGGGGGGCGGGGACGGACATTGGGGGCGCGCGCGATAGGGCCAATGACGCCGCGCGTCAACGCCGTCACGGTTAGCGTATTGTCTCAGTTTCCGAATTTGTCGACTCGGGAACTAGAGAGACGCCCCCTCATCGGGCGAACCCGAATGCCTCGAACCGATAGTCGCCTCGGCCCGGAAGCGCCGGACCTTTCGGCCGAGGTTCCAAAGTTCCGCAGCTTCACCATCGAGCCGGTCGCGAGCGAGCGCGATCGCCTCGCTGTCATCCTCGGCGGCGAGCTCAATGGCGCGCCCGATATGGTCGTTTGCGTCAAGAATGTAGAGACGGTAGTCGGCCATGGTCGCGACGGCGAGTAGGTCAAATCCCGTCCAGCTTTTTACCGCTGCGGCGAAGGCCGTTCAATATCCCGCTAGGCGTTGACGCGCATTTTTGGCGTCACGCGGAGCGATCGCCGGCGCGCCATGCCCTGCCATCCGCCTCCGACTTCAAACTGAGTTACTACCGCCGGCGATGGCGCGTTGCGTGTCGGTTCCGGGGACGGTACCCGGGTGGCGATGAGCGAGGCGAGCGTCGCGCCCTCCGCACGCGCCCTGCTGCGCGAGGGCGACTATGTGAGGTTCTGGGCCTCGCGGTGGATGGGCAGCCTCGGCTCCCAGGTCCAGAGCGTGACCATGGGCTGGCAGATCTACGCCATCTCGCGCCAGACCCTGAGCGTGGGGGCCTCGGCCCTCAACGTCAGCCTGATCGGGCTGATCACCTTCGCGCCCATGTTCCTGCTGGCCCTGATCGCCGGCGAGTCCGCCGACCGCCACGACCGGCGCAAGGTCCTGCTGCTCTGCTATGCCGGAGAAACGACCGGCGTTGTCGCCCTCGTCGTCGCCTCCTTCACCGGCCACGTCTCGGTTCCCCTGCTGCTGGCGATCGCCTTCCTGTTCGGGACCTCGCGGGCCTTCTTCGCGCCAGCCATGGCCGCGCTGGTTCCCATGCTCGTGCCCCGCCCCCTGCTGCCGCGGGCCATCGCCTGGAACTCCCTGGCCTCGCAGTCCGCCTCCATCCTCGGGCCCGCGCTCGGCGGTCTGCTGGTCGCGATCTCGCCAGGCGCCGCCTACGCCACGACGCTCGTCCTCTACGTCGCCGCGGCCCTGTGCCTGGCGAACATCCGCAGCGTCACCCGCCCGCAGGCGCAGCCCGGCTCCCGGCTCGACCTCGTCAAGGCCGGCCTTGCCTACGTCTGGAGCCAGAAGATCGTCTTCGGCGCGATCTCCCTCGACCTCGCGGCCGTCATCCTCGGCGGCGCACGAGCCCTCCTGCCCGCCTTCGCCAGGGACGTCCTTCACGCCGGCTCGCAGGGGTTCGGCATCCTGCGCGCCGCGCCGGCCGTGGGCGCGACTTTCGTCGGGCTGTATCTGGCCGCGAATCCGATCCGACGGCGCGCCGGGGCGATCATGCTCACGGGGGTGGCGGTCTACGGGGCGGCCACTGTCGTGTTCGGCGCCTCGCGCCTGCTCTGGCTGTCCGCCGGAGCCATGGTGGTCCTTGGAGGGGCCGACATGCTGAGCGTCTTCGTGCGCCAGACCCTGGTCCAGGTGATGACGCCCGATGCGATGCGGGGCCGGGTCGCGGCTTTCTCGAGCCTCTTCGTGAGCGCGTCCAACGAGTTGGGAGAGTTCGAGAGCGGCCTGGTCGCCCGCTTCCTTGGGCCGGTCCTGGCCACCGTCGTGGGAGGGATCGGCGCGGTGGCCGTCACCGGAGTCTGGGCCGTCCTGTTTCCAGGCTTGCGCAGGGCGGACCGCCTCGAATAATCACCCGTCAAACACTTGTATGACTTGCGAAGGGAAGGATGCGCCCATGGGAGTGCTCGACGGCAAGGTGGTTCTGGTCACCGGCGGCGGCAACGGCATCGGGCGCGAGTGCGCCCTGATCGCCGCCAGGGAAGGGGCCAAGGTGGTCGTCAACGACCTCGGCGGCGGCCTCTCGGGCGGAGACGAAGGTTCGGCCGGGCCGGCCGAGGTCGTGGCGCAGGAGATCCGCGCCGCT
Source organism: Caulobacteraceae bacterium (assembly GCA_036488995.1). Classification (GTDB taxonomy): domain Bacteria; phylum Pseudomonadota; class Alphaproteobacteria; order Caulobacterales; family Caulobacteraceae; genus Acaudatibacter. The sequence continues at coordinate 36,012 of DASXGQ010000206.1, read as the reverse complement.
GGAGGCCAAGCCGTTTCCAATTCTGAATCCGTGACTTCGATGAAGTCGGTCCAGGGCATGGTCGAACAGGCGCTCGACACTTTCGGCGGCCTGCACGCGGTGATCAATCCGGCGGGCATCCTGCGCGACGGCATGTTCCACAAGATGAGCGACGCGGACTGGGACAAGGTCATCGAAGTCCACCTGCGCGGCACCTTCAACGTCTGCCGGGCTACGATCGAGCACTTCCGCAACCAGGAGGACGGGGCCTACATGCTCTTCACCTCCACTTCCGGCATCATCGGCAATATCGGCCAGACCAACTACGGCGCGGCCAAGATGGGCATCGCCGGCCTCTCGCGGATCATCGCCATGGAAGGCGCCAGCAAGAACGTGCGCTGCAACTGCATCGCGCCGGTGGCCTGGACGCGTATGACCCAGTCGGTTCCGGTGAAGGACGAGGCCCAGGCTGCACGCCGGGCGCAGATGGCCGCCAGCATCCGCGCCGACCAGCCCGCGCGCTTCTCGGTCGCCCTGGTTTCCGACCGCGCCAAGGCCATCACCGGCCAGATCTTCGGGGTGAGCGGCGAGAACATCATCCTCTACTCTCAGCCGCGCCCGCTGCAGACCGAGAGCAAGGCCGAAGGTTGGACCGTGGAGACCATCCTCTCCGAGGCCATGCCGGCCATGCAGGACAAGTTCTACCCGCTCGGCCGGCTCCCGCTGCCGGCGGACCCGAAGCCCGCCGCGCAGCCCGCCGCCTGATGGCCGGCCGGCTCGAGGGCCGCGGCGCGGTTGTCACCGGCGCGGCCAGCGGCATTGGTCGCGCCAGCGCGCGCCGCTTTGCCGCCGAGGGGGCGCGCGTGATCTGCTTCGACCGCGCCGATGCGATCGAGGAGACGGTCTCGCTGATCAAGGGCGAGGGCGGATCGGCGATCGCCGTTCGCGGCGACGCGGGCGAGGAGTCCGACGTCAAGGCCGCGATCGAACGCGCGCACGCCGAGTTTGGGCGCCTGGATGCTGTGTTCGCCAACGCCGGCGTGAGCGGCGGCATGCGGACGATGGAGGATCTGGACGCCGCCTTCTGGCAAGACCTCCTGCGCATCAACCTGATCGGCCCGTTCCTCGCCATCAAGCATGCCAGCCCGATCATGCGCGCCGCCGGGAAGGGCTCGATCATCTGCACCGCCTCAGTGGCGGGGCTGCGGTCGGGCGCCGGCGGCATCCCGTACAGCGCCAGCAAGGCGGGCGTGATCAATCTCGTGCAGACCAGCGCCAACGTGCTCTACGGCTCGGGCGTGCGGGTGAACGCGATCTGCCCGGGCCTGATCGAGACCGGCATGACCGCCCCGATCTACCGCATGGCGCGCGAGCGCGGGACGGACGACCGAATCGGCCAGCTCAACCCGCTGAAGCGGGGCGGCGAGCCGGACGAGATCGCCGGCGCCGCGCTGTTCCTCGCCTCCGACGACTCCTCCTACGTCAATGGCCAGGCGATCGTGGTCGACGGCGGTCTTTCCTCCTCGCACCCCGTGGGCTCGCGCCGCGGATGAGCGAGACTGAAGTTCCGCCCATCGTCTCGCTCGCCGCGCGGGTGAAGCAGCTGGCGGCCGAGCGGGGCGAGCGGCCGGCCGTCACCGACCAGCATCGGACCGTGACCTGGGGCGAACTGCACCGGCGGACCAACCGCATCGCCCGCGGTCTGGAAGCGGCGGGGGTCAAGCAAGGCGACCTCGTCACCCTTGGCCTGCCCAACAGCGTCGAATTCGTGGAGGCGTGCTACGCCCTGTGGAAGGCGGGGGCGACGCCCCAGCCGATCTCATGGCGCCTGCCCGCGGCCGAGGCCGAGGCGGTGATGGAGCTCGCCGAAACGCCCATCCTGATCGCCGGCGAAACCATCGCCAGCGACCGGCCGCGCTACGATGTCCCGGCGCTGCTGGCGCTCAGCGAGGACGACAGCGACCTGGCGGATCGCACCGCGCCGATCTGGAAGGCGCCGACCTCCGGCGGCTCGACCGGCCGACCCAAGCTGATCCTCTCGGGCGGCCCCGGAGTGTTCAATCCGGCTCTGCCCGGCGGCTACCGGAGCACCAGCGAAGACATCATGATCCAGCCGGGGCCGCTCTATCACAACGGTCCCTTCACCTCCTCGTTCGGGGGTCTGAACCAGGGCGCGCACGTGATCGTCATGCCCAGGTTCGACGCCGAGGAGACCCTGCGGCTCATCGACTGGCACAAGGCGACCTGGATCTACACCGTCCCGACCATGATGAGCCGGATCTGGCGCCTGCCGGACGATGTGAAGGGCAAGTACGACGTCTCTTCGCTGAAGACGCTCTGGCACCTCGCCGCCCCCTGCCCGCCCTGGCTCAAGGAAGCCTTCATCAACTGGCTGGGCCCGGACGTGATCATGGAGCTCTACGCCGGGACCGAGGCCCAGGCGGTGACCATCATCACCGGCGCCGAGTGGCTCGAACACCGCGGCTCGGTGGGCAAGGTGACGGTCGGCGAGATGAAGGCCTTCGACGTCGAGGGAAAACCCCTGCCGCCCGGAGAGACCGGCGAGATCTACATGCGCCGTCCCGAGGGCGCGCCGCCGTCCTATTCCTATCGCGGCGCGAGCGCGCGGACGCTGCCCGGCGGCTGGGAATCGCTCGGGGACATCGGCTGGTTCGACGAGGACGGCTATCTCTATCTCGCCGACCGCCGCACGGACATGATCCTGGTGGGCGGATCCAACGTCTATCCGGCGGAGATCGAAGCGGCCCTGGACGAGCATCCCCTGGTGCAGTCGAGCGCCGTCATCGGCCTCCCCCACGAGGAGATGGGGAACACCGTCCACGCCATTGTCCAGCCAAGGCCGGGACTCACCGAGGAGTCCCTGCGCGAGCATCTCGCCGGGCGACTGGTGACCTACAAGCAGCCGCGCACCTACGAGTTCGTCAGCGAGAACATCCGCGACGACGCCGGCAAGGTCCGGCGCACGCAACTTCGGGACGAGCGGATCGCCAGACTGAAGGCGTGAGCGGAGGCCTCTGAAGAGGTCTGCACATGAACAGGTTCGTCGTGATTTCCGGCTGCTCGGGCGGTGGCAAGTCGACCCTCCTCGCCGAGCTCGCCCGGCGGGGCTACGCCACCGTGGAGGAGCCCGGGCGACGCATCGTCCGTGAAGAACTGGCGAGCGGCGGCGGCGCCCTTCCCTGGGTGGACGCGCTCGCATTCCTCCGCCGGGCCGCGCAGATGGCGCTGGCCGACCTGGAAGGCGTGACCGGGTCCGACGGCTGGGTGTTTTTCGATCGCGGCCTGGTCGACGCCGCCTCCGCCCTGGAGCATCTGACCGGCGAGCCAGCCCTCGTGCGGATGGAAGCCGGGCGACGCTATCACCGGCATGTCTTCCTCACCCCGCCGTGGCCCGAGATCTACGAGACGGACGCCGAGCGACGGCACGACCTGGACTCGGCCCTTCCCGAATACGACCGCCTGCTACGCGCCTATCCGGCCCTCGGCTACACGGTCACGGTGCTGCCGAAGGAGAGCGTAGCCTCGCGCGCGGACCTCGTCCTCGCCACGCTGGGCGGCGGTACGTGACGTCGCCCGTCCCTCCCCTTCCGGGGAGGGTGTCCTCCGAAGCCCGGAGGGCGAAGGAGGACGGGTGGGGAGTCCTGGGGAAAGGCCGCAACCGTTCGGGATGATCCACACTTCCCCACCCGGCTTCGCTGCGCTCAGCCACCCTCCCCGGAAGGGGAGGGACGAGAGTCTGTTCTCGCCTCAGCCTGCCTGGACCGGGCGGATCGCCGTCCCGCAGATGACCACGCCGCCGTCGCGCAGAGGCACGCCGGCCACGGTCGCGCGGTCGATCACGCCGCCCGGGTCCATGACCCGCACATCGAGGCCGACAACCCCCGTCCCGTCGTCGTCCACCGGATCCACGAAGCGGATCTCGCCCTGATCGAGCGCGACCGCCAGAGCCGATCCCTCGGCAGTCAATGGCCGGTCCAGCAGCATCGACCAGCGCTCGGCGGCCGCTCGCGGGTCACGCGACTGGATCGTGACGCTCTCGATCCCTGTGGAGACGGCGCTCTCGAACCCTCGCCAATGCGGCCCGGCCGGCGCCCATTCCGACTTCGGCTCGCGCCAGTCGGCGCTTGGCGTGTCGTCGATCGACAGCAGCACCCCGGCGCAGTCACCGGGATGGAAGTGGGTGAAGCGGTAACTCGCTCTCTCGCTGCGGGCGATCACGCGGACCCCAGCCCCCTGGAGACGGGCGCGGTGCGCCAGGGCGTCATCCGACTGCAGGATGACCATGTAGCCGGCGTCTCCTCCCCGGCGCGAAAGGTAGCGCGCGCCCGAGGCGTCAGGCCGGATCGGCTCGAGCACCTCGAGAAAGTCCCCGCCAACGGGCATGACGACGTTTGCCAGGCCAAAGACGCCGACACCCGGGTCCCTGAAACCCACCTTGAGACCGAAGACCGCCTCCAGGTCCCGGACCACCGGATCGATTCGATGGGCGATGAGAGCGACCTGCCTCAGGCGCATTTGCGACCCTCCTCGGCTTCGGAAGTCAGTTCGCCCAGCACTTCGGAAGTGTGCTCTCCAAGACGGGGCGGGTGGCGGCGGATGTTGGTCGGCGTTGTGGAGAACCGCAGCGGGGGGCGCATGGCCACATAGGCGCCAGCCTCCGGGTGTTCGTAGCGCTCGAAGAGCCCCACCGCATCGAGGTGCGGATCGTCCAGCAGTTCGTCGAGGCGGTTCATTTTCACCACCGGGATCTGCAGCGGCTTTAGCAGGGCGAGCCACTCGTCGGTCGTACGCGTGGGGGTGACGGTCTCCACCAGGGCGTAGAGCTCGCGGATGTGCGTCACGCGTGCGCGGTAATCGGCGAAGCGGGGATCCTTGCCGAAGGTCTCGCCCATGCCGGCGGCCTCGAAGAACTGATCCCATTGGGCGTCTGTATAAGGCAGCAGGCCGATATAGCCGTCCTTGGTGCGGTAGGGCTTGCGCTGAGGGTTGGCGACCCGGGTGTAGGCCCATGGCCCGGTGGGGGGATCGTAGACATGGCCGAAGAAATGCTCGGCGAGGTTGAAGCTGGTCATGCACTCCAGCATCGGCACCTCGACGAACTGGCCCTCGCCCGTCCGCTGATGATGGAACAGGGCGGCGAGGATGGCCTGGGTCATGAAATGCCCGCTGACCTTGTCCGCGACCAGGCTGGGCAGCAGGCGCGGCGTCGGATCGCCGTCGGTGCGCGGCAGCAGGTCGGCGAAGCCGCAGGCGGACTGAATCAGGTCGTCATAGGCCGGCTCGCCCGCATAGGGCCCGTCGGCGCCATAGCCCGCTCCATGCACATAGATGATGTCGGGACGGATCTGGCGGACGGTTTCGTAGTCCAGGCCCAGCCGTCGGAGGCCCTCGTAGCGGACGGAGACGACGAAAACTTCGCAGGAGCGGATCAGCTGCTCGAGCGAGGCCTTGGCTTCCGGCTCGCGCAGGTCGAGCAGCACTGAGCGCTTGTTGCGGTTGATCGTCATGAAGATGGGACCGAGGTCCTCCGGCCCGCCAGGCTGGCCGTGGCCGGCCCACCGCATGATGTCCCCGCCGCCGCCGCGCCGGCCCCCTGGGAATTCGACCTTGATCACCTCGGCTCCCAGGTCTCCGAGCATCTGGGTCGCATACGCGCCGAAGACCACGCTGGTCATGTCGAGGATGCGCACCCCCTTGAGGGGGCCGGTGGCCTCGGGTTCCAGCTGGCGATCCTTGGGCATGCCTGGTCCTTCCGGGGTCCTTGAGCGTCGGCGCCGCGGCGATGACGCGCGCTAAGTTCGACCCTACAGTGATCGAAGCGGCCGGGAAAACGGCCCGGACAGACGCTGAGGGACCAGAATGGAGTTCGAACTCGCCGAAGAGCACCGGATGCTCAAGGACCTGGTCGCCAGGTTCGTGAAGGACGAGCTCCTTCCCCTCGAACCGGAGGTGTTGAAGCGCGAGGCGGAGGGACGAGGGCTGGGCATCGGGCGCGAGGCGCATGCGCGGCTGGACGAGATTTCAAAATCCCTGGGCCTGTGGGGCCTCGATGCGCCGGAGGATATCGGTGGCGCGGACCTGCCTGCCGTCGCCATGGTCGGCGTTGAGGAGGAGCTGGGCCGGACCGTCACGCCCTACACCCTCCCGCCCGATAGCCCGAACCTGCGCATGCTGCGCGCGACCGTGAACGAGCGGCAGAAGGCGGCCTATCTGGAACCCTATGTCCGCGGCGAGACGGTCTCGGCCATCGGCATCTCCGAGCCGGGCGCCGGCGGCGATCCGGCCGGCATGATCACCCGCGCAGTGCGAGACGGCGAGGACTGGGTGATCAACGGGCGCAAGATCTGGATCAGCCGAGCCGCAGACGCCGACTTCACCATCCTGATGGCCGTCACCGACCGCGAGAAGGGCGCGCGCGGGGGCATCAGCGCCTTCCTGGTCGACAAGGGAACGCCGGGTTTCAACGTCGTGCGACCGATCCCGATGGTCGGCGGGGCGCTGACCTACGAGGTGCTGCTGGAGGACTGTCGGGTCGAGGGCTGGAAGCTGCTGGGAACCGAAGGTCAGGGCTTCGCGCCCATGCAGCTTCGGCTGGGCACGCGCCGGGTGCAGATGGCCGCCTGGTCGGTGGGCATGGCGCAGCGGGCGCTCGACATGATCTGCGAATACGCCCCGCAACGCACCACGTTCGGCCAGCCGCTCTCGCAGCGGCAGGCGATCCAGTGGTGGGTCGCCGACGCGGCGACGAAGATCCACGCCGCCCGGCTGATGACCTACGATTGCGCCTGGAAACTGGACCAGGGCCGAGACGTTCGCCTCGAGATCTCGATGATCAAGGCCTTCGCCACGGAGATGGCGTGGGAGGTGGTCGACCACGCCATGCAGACCTTCGGCGCCATGGGCATGACCAAGGAGTTGCCCCTGCAGCTGATGGCCTCGAAGCTCAGAACGATGCGGATCTACGACGGCCCTACCGAGATCCACAAATGGGTGGTGGCGCGGAACCTGCTGGGCTCGAAGCGCTGAGGAAGCTCAGAGCTCCATAGGCGCGTACGCTGCGACCCGCTGCGGCTCCCGTCGCCAGACCTGCGAGGCGTCGACGTAGACCTCGATCTCGTTGCCGTCGGGATCGTGGAAATAGAGGGACTTGGTGACCTCGTGGTCGATGGGCGTCGTCTCGACGCCGGCTCCCTCGAGGCGCTCCCTGGCCTCGCGCAGCTCTTCGAGGCTGTCGCCGATCTTGAATGCGACGTGGGCCAGGCCCGGCGAGGTCTCGGCGGGCCTGCCGCCCTCGCCGCTCACCTGCATGACCGCGAAGTCGTGGTGATTGCCGAGGCTGAAGAAGGTCATGCGGAAGCCGCCTTCATCGAACCGGGCGCAAATCGGAAGGCCGAGCAGATCGCCATAGAACGCCTCCGCCCGATCACAGTCGGTGACCTTGAGCACGACGTGACCGAGCGCGCTGATCTTCATGGCGTGATCTCCCCTTTGCGTTCCGGCGACGATGATCCGGGCTCTGCAGGGGGTCAAGCGCAAGGTTCGCAACCGCACAGGCGCACGCACGGCGAGACCGCAAGGGGCGGACAGGCGATGGCGGCGACGTTAGAGTGGCCGTAGACAGCGAGAGGAACGCCCCGACGATGATGAACGAGCAGTTCGGCGAAACGACCTGGGTCCGCCAGGATGGCCACGTCGCGGTGATCGAGTTCGACCGGCCGCCGCACAACTTCGTCAGCGTCGAGCTGATCCGCGACCTCGCCGACGCCCTGGACGCCGTCGATGCGAACAAGGACCTGCGGGCGAGCGTGCTGTGCTCCGTGGGCAAGAGCTTTTCCGCCGGCGCGGACCTCGCCTCGCCGACGGGCGTCGGCGGCGCGGGCATGAGTGGGATCAGCCCGCTCTACGAACAGGCCGTGCGGCTGTTCTCCGCCAAGAAGCCCATGGTGGCGGCCGTGCAGGGCGCGGCGGTGGGCGCGGGCCTTGGTCTTTCTCTGGTCGCCGACTTCCGCGTCGCCGCGCCCGAGGCCAGGTTCTGCGCCAACTTCGTCAAGCTGGGCTTCCATCCGGGCTTCGCGATCACCCACACCCTGCCGCGCATCGTTGGCGAGCAGAAGGCGGCGCTGATGTGCCTCACCGGCCGACGCGTGAAGGGCGAAGACGCCGTCGCCTGGGGGCTGGCGGAAGAGCTCGTCCCGCTTGAGCGCCTGCGCGACGCCGCCCTGGCCCTGGCGCGCGAGATCGCCGAGGCCGCGCCGCTGGCGGTGGTCGCCACCCGCGCTACTCTCCGTGCCGGTCTGGGCGAAGCCGTCCGCCGCCAGACCGACCACGAACTGAAAGAGCAGACCTGGCTACGCGCCACCGCCGACTTCGCCGAGGGCGTCCGCTCGGTCAACGAGCGCCGGCCAGGGGCGTTCGTGGGGGCGTGAGCCGACGCGATCGCTCGCCACCGTACAAGTCCGAACCGTACCGCTTGGAAAATTGGGCCAAATTGCATCTAAAATTTGACCTGCGATTTAACCTTCCGTAACATTCTCCCCGGGCCCAGTGTGGGCTCGCTCGGGGAGCAGAACATGAGAACCTTTCTGAGGGTTATCGCACTTGGCTCGGCAATTTCGGGGCTGGCCCTGTCGGCCCATGCCGCTCAGTACATCGACAATGGCAGCTTCGAGACGGGCGACTTTACCGGTTGGACGACCTCCAACCTGAACGCCACCTTGGTTGCGTCGGCTGGTTTCGACGGCTGGCCGGCCGAGGGCAATTTCTTCGCCGCCCTCGGCAATGTCGGGTCCGACGGCGTCCTCAGCCAGACCTTTGTCGACACCCCCGGGTCCACGCTGCTGATTTCGTTCTATCAGGGCTCCGACGGCGGGACGCCGAACGACTTCTCGGCAACCTTCGACGGAACCCCTCTTCTTTTGCTCGTCAACCAGACTAACCAGCGGCCCAACTATACGCACTTCACGTTCACCGCGACCGCGACCGGGTCGGACACGTTGAGCTTCAATGAACGGAACGACCCGGGCTATGACGCCCTGGACAATGTCACTGTGACGTCCATGCCCGAGCCCGCCGCCTGGGCGACGATGCTCCTGGGCATTGGGCTGGCAGGCGGGGCCCTGCGCCGTCGCACGGCCCGCGCCGGCTGACATTCGTCTGTAAGCGTGGTGATCTGGGCAGCCCTCCGGGGCCGCCCATTTTGCTTGCGAGGGCTTCGGCCGCGAGAGTTGGACCTTCAGCGGCGCATCGCCCACAGTGCGTCGATTCGGCGAAGACCGAGGGACGCCCGAGGAAACCCGACGATGCCCCGATTGAACCGCAGTGGCGTGAGCCTCCACTACGAGGTCCACGGTTCCGGACCCGTAATCCTGCTCACCCACGGCTACTCGGCCACCTCGCAGATGTGGGCCGGGCAGGTCGACGCCCTCTCGAAGAACCACACCCTTGTCGCCTGGGACATGCGCGGCCACGGCCAGTCCGACTATCCGGAAGACGCGGGCGCCTACAGCGAGGCAGAGACGGTGGCGGACATGGCCGCGATCCTCGATGCGGTCGGCGCGCGCGAGGCGGTGATCGGCGGGCTCTCGCTCGGCGGCTATATGAGCCTCGCCTTCCACCTCGTTCATCCGCAGCGGACGCGGGCCCTGCTGATCGTCGACACCGGCCCCGGCTACAAGAGTGATGAGGCGCGGGAGGGGTGGAACCGCAATGCGCTCGCCACCGCCGACCGCTACGAGCGCGAGGGCCTGGGCAACCTCGCGCGCGGCAGCGTGGAGATGCGGACCAGCCGCCACCGTGACGCCGCGGGCCTCGCTCGCGCGGCGCGCGGCATGCTGACCCAGAAGGACGCGCGGGTGATTTCCAGCCTGCCCTCGATCTCGGTTCCGGCGATTGTGGTGGTGGGCGCCAACGACACGCCCTTCCTCGCCGCCAGCGACTACATGACGGCAAAGATCCCCGGTGCGCAGAAGGTGGTGATCCCCGACGCCGGCCACGCCGCCAACATCGACCAGCCCACCGCCTTCAACGCGGCGATTGTGGATTTCTTGCAGGTGAAGGGGCTCTGACGAGGAGCCTCGCGATTCCCGCTAGCCTCGTCATCCCGGGCGAAACGGAGCGGAGTGGAGACCCGGGACCCAGGCGCCTGTGACGGGCGGCGCGGCTCGCGAACCGCCGCCTCGTGGGCGTGGCCCTGGGTCCCGCATCTCCGCTCTACTGCGTTTCGCTGCGTGCGGGATGACGAAAGTTAGGGGTGGGGCGGGGTGTTTAGGCCGCCCAGAAGATGCGCAGGGGGGCGCGGTCCTGGCGCAGGACGGCGCTGACCGGGAGGCTGACATCGCCCGAGAGGGCGCGCTCCATCAGCTTCCGCTTCCCTTCGCCAGTGATGAGGATGATCAGCAAGCCCGTGGAGAGCAGGGCGCGGACGGTCATGCTGATGCGCGCAACGTAGGGCTTCTCGCCCGCGGTCTCGACGCCGATCACCAGGCGCTCGCCGTTCGGGTCGAGCCACTCGGCGATGCGCGGATCGCGCGGGAAGATCGATCCGATGTGGCCGTCGTCGCCCATGCCCAGCAGGGTCGCCGCTGTCGGCAGCAGAGGCGCAAGCTGCGCCTCCGCGGCCTTGGCGTCGGCTTCGGGGGTGGGGCCATCTCCCTTGAGCGGGACGAAGCGCGCCCGAGCGGCCTCGCCTGTGAGGAGCGTCGAGCGGATCTGCCTGGCGTTGCTGTCCTCGGAACTGGGCTCGACGAAGCGTTCGTCGGTCTGGGTCACCGTGATCTCGTCCCAGGCGAGATCCATCTTCGAAAGGGCGGCGTAAGCAGGCCACGGCGTGCGCCCTCCCGTCGCCACCAGGGTTCGAAGGCCAGGATCGGTCAGGGCCTCGGCGATGGCCAAAGCCGCCGCCTCGGCCGCGGCTTCCGCGTTCTCGAAGGTTTCGATCCTATTCATCCAACCATTCCCGACCTGTGCGCTCGAGCAGGGCGAAGGCTCCCGGGGGACCCCAGCTGCCTGCAGCATAGGAACGCGGCGCCATGCCAAGCTCGTTCCACGCCCGAGCGACGCCGTCGATCCACGCCCAGGCCAGCTCCACCTCGTCCCGCCGCACGAACAGGGCGGGGTTTCCCGCCATGGCGTCGAGGAACAGCCGCTCGTAGGCGATCCGCCGACGGCCGTTGCCGAGGAGGGAGAGGCTGAGCGGCAGGGCCTGCAGGTGCGCCCCGGTCAGGCCCGGCCCGCGATTGTTCAGCAACAGCGAGATGTCCTCGTCCGGCTGCAGGTCGATCACCAGGCGGTTGGCCTTCAGGTCGTCGCGCGCGCCGAAGATCGAGTGCGGCAGGGGCTTGAACTGGATGACGATCTGCGTCCGACGCTCCGGCAGTCGCTTTCCCGTGCGCAGGAAGAAGGGCACGCCCGCCCAGCGCCAATTGTCGATGTCCGCGCGCAGGGCGACGAAAGTCTCGGTGTCGCTCGGTGCGCCCTTCTCCTCGAGGTAACCCTGCGTCGCCTTGCCGCCGACCACGCCGTTTCGGTACTGGCCCCGCACGCTCATCTGGTGCGCCTCGGCCGAAGTGAAAGGACGCAAGGACTTGAGGACCTTGACCTTCTCGTCGCGCACACTGTCGGCGCCGCTGTCCGCGGGAGGCTCCATGGCCACGAGGCTGAGTAGCTGGAGCATGTGGTTCTGCACCATGTCCCGCAGGGCGCCGTACTCGTCGTAGTAGCCCCAGCGGTCGCCGACGCCTTCGGTCTCGGCGACGGTGATCTGCACGTGGTCGACAGCCAGGTTGTTCCACAGCGGCTCGAAGAGGGTGTTGGCGAACCTCAAGGCCAGGAGGTTCTGCACCGTCTCCTTGCCGAGGTAGTGGTCGATGCGGAAGACGCGGTTTTCGGCGAAGACGCGAGAGACCTCGGTGTTGATGGCGCGAGACGTTTCCAGGTCCTTGCCGAGCGGCTTCTCCATGACGATGCGGCAGTCGTCACAGGCGAGGCCCGCGGCGTCGAGGCCCCGGCACACTGCGCCATAGAGGCTGGGCGAAATGGCGAGAAAGTAGACCGCCGCCGCCCCGCCGACCGCGGCGGTCACCTCGGCGTATCCCTGGGGCTTGGACACGTCCGCCTGACGGTAGTCGAGGCGTTCGGCGAAGCGGGTCCAGACCGCCTCGTCCAGGTCCTCGACCCGCTCGTCGAGATCGCGGCGGACGCGCTCGATATAGGTCTCCCGGCTCATGGACGTGCGCGCGGAGCCGATGATCTTGAGCGACCCCAGCAGCAGCCCGTCCGCATCCAGGTGATAGAGCGAGGGCAGCAGCATCCGCGCCGCGAGGTCCCCCGTTGCGCCAAAAATCACGAGGCGCTCGATCGGTCGTGGTTCAGCCATGGGCCCTCAAACGTGCAAAAACGGCGCTGGCGCCGGCCTCCGGGGCGTCGGCAGTCAAACGATTGTTTGAAAATCGTTGCGCGCCGCGCGGCGAGGCCTGAAGATAGTCCCTGTAGACGAAAGCGACACGAGCCGCAGCGGAGGAGGCGACCATGGCGTGGGATTTCGAGACCGATCCGGAGTTCCAGAAGAAGCTGGACTGGATCGAAACCTTCATGGAGGACGAGGTCGAGCCGATCTCGCACCTCGGCATGGCGGCGTGGAGCTCGGTCGGCCGCGAGAAGTTCATCAAGCCCCTTCAGCAGAACGTGAAGGATCAGGGCCTGTGGGCCTGCCATCTGGGTCCCGAACTCGGCGGACAGGGCTATGGCCAGGTCAAGCTCGCCCTGATGAACGAGAAGCTCGGACGCAACGGACTGGCTCCCTCAGTCTTCGGCTGCCAGGCCCCTGACACCGGCAACGCCGAGATCATCGCCCACTACGGCACGCCCGAGCAGAAGGAGCGGTGGCTGAAGCCGCTGCTGGAAGGCGAGATCCGCTCGGCCTTCTCGATGAGCGAGCCCACCGGAGGCTCCGACCCCCTGACCTTCAAGACCCGCGCCGAGCTGATCGGCGACGAATGGGTGATCAATGGCGAGAAGTGGTTCTCGTCAGGATCACGCTACGCCAAGGTGCTGGTCGTCTACGCCATCACCGATCCCGAGGCGAAGGACCCCTATCGCCGGACCTCGATCTTCCTGGTCCCCAAGGACTCGCCCGGGGTCGAGACGATCCGCAACATCGGCGTGGGCGCGCACGAGGGCGAGGGCGGCCACGGCTATATCCGCTACAACAACGTGCGCGTGCCCAAGGACGCCCTGCTGGGCGAGCGCGGCGGCGCCTTCATCATCGCCCAGACCCGCCTTGGCGGCGGGCGTGTGCACCACGCCATGCGCACGGTCGGCGCCTGCCAGCACGCCTTCGACCTGATGTGCCGCCGCGCCGTCTCGCGCCAGACCCGTGATGGCAAGCTCGCCGATCTGCAGATGGTCCAGCAGCAGATCGCCGACTGCTGGATCCAGCTCCAGAGCTTCCGCCTGCTCGTGCTGCGCACGGCCTGGCTGATCGACAAGCACAAGGATTACAAGATGGTCCGCAAGGACATCGCCGCCATCAAGGTGGCCATGCCCAAGGTCTATCACGACATCGCTGCGGCGGCCCTGCACATCCACGGCGCCATCGGGGTCTCCAACGAGATGCCGTTCATGGGCATGGTGACCAGCGCCTTCGTCATGGGGATCGCAGACGGCCCCACCGAGGTCCACAAGGTCACGGTGGCCAAGCAAGTGCTCAAGGACTATCGTCCCGACAACGACCTCTTCCCCTCTTATCACCTGCCCAAGCTGCGTGAGGCGGCGAAGGACAAGTATGCGGAGGAGTTGGAGGAGGTTAAGCGGGCCTATCAGGCCTCAAGGGCGGAGCCGGAACCGGCGTGACATCAGGGTCGTCTCCGTACATCGTCGGCCTCGGCGGCACAGTGCGGCCGGGGTCTTCGAGCGAGAGGGCCCTGATCAAGGCGCTGGGCGCGGCGGAGGCGGCCGGCGCGCGAACTGAGCTCTTCGGCGGCGCCTTCCTCGCCGGCCTGCCGATCTACAATCCCCACGTCCCGGCGTGCGAAGGCGAGAGCGCGCGCTTCCTCGAATCCGTGCGGCGCGCCGACGGCGTGATCGTCGCCAGTCCCGGCTATCACGGCTCCATCTCGGGCCTGGTGAAAAACGCCCTCGACGTCCTCGAGGGGCTCCGGGAAGACGCGCGGCCCTATCTCCACGGCCGCGCCGTGGGCTGCATCGTCGCGGCCAGCGGCGCCCAGGCCTGCGGGTCGACCCTGGCGGCGCTCCGGTCCATCGTCCACGCCCTGCGAGGCTGGCCGACCCCGTTCGGCGCGACGCTCAACGGCGGCAGCCTGTTCGACGACGAGGGCGAATTCAACGACGCCCGCGACGCCTGGCAGGTCGAGACCGTCGCCCAGCAGGTCGTGGAGTTCGCGCTGACCCGCGCAAGGTGACCCCATCCCTCCCCTTCCGGGGAGGGTGGTCGAGCGAAGCGAGACCGGGTGGGGAAGGGTGGATTATCCTCGGTGCCTCGGACTTTCCCCAGAGTTCCCCACCCGTCCTCCTTCGCCCTACGGGCTTCGGAGGACACCCTCCCCAGAAGGGGAGGGACGGCGCCTAACCCGCCGGCGCCTCGTCCAGGCGGGGCGCCATGGCGGGAGCGCCAAGGCCGACGTCGGGGGCCTGGCCGCGGGGCTGCTCCTTGAGCATCCTCGCCTTCCGCCAGCCTCCGAAGTGGTAATAGAGGGTCATCAGGGTCGCCGATCCGATGGTGCCGAGCGGGAAGCTCCACCAGATGGCGTCCTCGCCGAAGCGCGGGGTCATGAAAGCCGCGAACGGCACGCGGATCAGCAGCATGGAGCAGATCAGGATCGCCATCGGCCCCCAGACCGCGCCGGTGGACCTCACGACGCCTGAAAGAGCGAAGGTGATCGAGAACAGGACAAAGCCCCAGAGGACCATCCGGTTGATGTGGCTGGCCAAAGGCAGAGCTGGCGAGCTCGGCCGCAGCAGCAGGCTCAGCACCTGTCCGTTGAAGGCGTAGAGCAGCAGAGCCACGACGCCGGTGACGATCAGGCCAGAGATCACGCCCGCACGCGCGATCTTGGCGACCCGATCCCAGCGGCCGGCGCCGACGTTTTGCGCGGCCATGGAGGAGACCGAGGCCCCGATCGCCATCGTGGGCATCTGCACATACATCCAGACGATGGCGGAAATCGAATAGGCCGCGCTCGTCAGGGCGCCGTAGCGGTTGACGAAAGAGATCATCACCACCGCGACCGCATTCATCACCAGCATCTGGATGCCCATGGGCAGCCCGCGGCTGACCAGAGACCCCATGATGTCCGCATTGGGCCAGAGCAGCTTCAGCTCCGAAGGCCGCAGCAGGATCGGACTGTGGCGCCGGTGGAGATAGACCAGCATGCAGACCAGCGAGACGCTCTGGCCGATCAGGGTCGAGGCGGCGGAACCCGCGATGCCCAGCCGCGGGAAGGGTCCGATCCCGCGGATCAGCAGCGGGTTCAGGCACACGTCGATGATGATCGCGAGACCAAGGAACCAGAACGGAGTGGTCGAGTCGCCCGCCCCCCGCTGGGCCATCTGCATGAACATGAAGAAGTACATGAAGGGGACCGAGGCGAAGATGACGCGCAGGTAGATGATCGCATCGGCGCGCGCGACGGCGGGGGTGCCCATGAGGTCCAGGATGTGCGGAGCGAGTATGCCGCCGGTTAGCGAGACGAGGACCGAAAGGCCCACGAAAAACGTGCTCGCCGTGCCCATCACGCGCTTGACCAAGGCGGGGTCGCGCATGCCGGTGGCCTGGGCGACCAGGATGTTCGCGGCCATGCCGACGCCGAACACCGCCCCCAGCATCAACATCATGATGATGTTGGCGTTTCCGAGCGCGGCGATCGCCACGTCGCCCAGTGTGTGGCTGACCCAGAACTGATTCACAGTGCCGTTGAGCGACTGCAGGGCGTTGCCGCCCAGCAGGGGCAGAGAGAAGACGAGCAGAGTGCGGGTGATCGGCCCCTCGGTGAGGTCGCGTCCGCCAAAGCGACGGCCGTGACCGGGTCCGCCCATGCCGGCGGGAGGTCCGCTCGGATCCTCTTCGATGGCGGGAGCGTCCATCAGGCGGCCCGGGCTGGAACGTCCGCGACGATCCCCTCCGCTCGCGCAAACAAGGCCGGATCGACGTCGAGGTCCGCGGCCGCGGCGTTCTCGTCCACCTGGTCCGGACGGCTGGCGCCGATGATGGCCGACGCCACATTGGGCTCGCGCAGCACCCAGGCCAGGGCGAACTGCGCAAGGCTCGCTCCAGCCTGAGCGGCGATGGGCTTGAGCCGCTCGACGCTTTGCAACACTTCCGGGCGCATCCAGCCGCGGATCGGTCCGCTCATCTCGTCGCTCGCCGCGCGGGACTTCTGCGGGGGCGGAGCGCCCGGGGCGTATTTGCCCGTAAGCACGCCCTGGGCGAGCGGCCACCAGACGATCTGCGAGATCCGGTTGGCGGCGCTGAGCGGGATCACGCTCTTCTCCGGCCGCCGCCAGAGCAGGGAATACTGGGGCTGGCTCGAGACGAAACGCTCCACGCCCTTCAGGGCGACGGCGTCCTCGATGTTCTTCGGCGACCACTCGGAAAAGCCGATGTAGCGGGTCTTGCCGGCCTTCACCGCCGCAGTGAGCGCCTCCATCGTCTCTTCGAGGGGCGTCGCCGGATCGAATCGATGGCACTGGTAAAGGTCGACGTGGTCGACCCGCAGGCGCTTGAGCGAGGCGTCGAGCTGCTTTTCGATCTGCGCCCGCGACAAGCCCCTGTCATCGGGTCCCATCTCGCCGAACACCTTGGTGGCGAGAACGTAGCTGTCGCGCGGGACTCCAGCGAGAGCCTCGCCCAGCAGGGTCTCGGCCGCGCCGCGGCCATAGACGTTGGCGGTGTCGATCAGGTTGATCCCGACATCCAGCGCACGGCGGACGCAGGCAATAGCTCGATCCCGTTCGACGCCGACGCCATAGGTGAGCCACGAGCCAAGAGAAATCACCGAGACGTCCAGATCACTGGCGCCCAGTCGCCGATACCGCATGCGAAATCCAACCCTTTGAAATTATTTTGGCCGCGGCGGGGCGCGGGCGATTACCGATTTAGGACCACAAGGCGCCAACTTCCACCGTTTGGCGTCAGCCAGGGCGCAAAAGTGAAGCGGGCGCGGCGATGACCGCCGCGCCCGTCAGCCCCTCCGTAGTGGGTGGGTCAGAACTTGTAGTGGAACTCCGCGCCGAACTGGCGGGGCGGGGTCAGGTCGTAGAAGGGCACCGGGAAGGTCTGGCCGGGCCCCTGACCGGTGCCGGGACCGGAGTCCACGCCCAGGATGTTGCCGGCGAGGGCCGCATCGTAGCCGTAGAGATTGAAGAGATTGTTCACGTAGAACACGACCTCGTACCGGTCGTGATTGCCGCTCCAGGTCAGACGCAGGTTAACCTGGGCCCAGGACGGCGCCTCGTCATAGAACCGCGTGAAGATCGAGCCGTACGACTTGTCCTTCCAGATGTAGGTCGCCGAGAAGATCAGGTTCCCTGGGTCGAACTGCCAAGTATAGAGACCGTTGAGGGCGATCTTGTTCTCGGGCGCATTGGGCAACTCGGCGCCGTTGACCGCCTGGGAGAAGACGCCGGTCGCCGAGGGGTTCCCGACCGGCCTTGCGTTCGGCTGCTGAGCGAAGGGGTCGAGGGCGTCGACATAGCAGGCGCCCACCGCCACGCCGCCCACATTAGAGCAGGTGGATTGGATGCGTGTGTAATCGAAGCCATAGGTCAGGGTCAGGTCAAGGTGCGGGAGCGGGCGCCAGTAGGCCTCCAATTCCACCCCCTCTGACACGGCGCGAGGAACGTTGATGAACTCGGTCAGTGTCACGTTGCCGGACGGCACGCCGATCGGCACCTGGTCGTTGAAGTAACCGTAGTGATAGGCGTCGATATCGATCGTGGCCTTGTTGCCGATCGTGTGCTTGTAGCCGACCTCGACGTCGTTGACGTATTCGGGCGCCGCCTCGGGATTGAAGCCGACAAAGCCCGCATTGAACGCGAAGGCCTTGTAGCCCCGATTGTAGCGGACATAGGCCAGCGTGTTGTCGTCCGGCGTCCACTCCACACCCACTGTTCCAGTCAGGGCGTTGGAGTGGTCGCTGAGGCACCGGCTCCAGTCGCCGGCGAACTGTCCGCTGAGGTTCAGGAAGGGGAGGCCGCAGATGCCCTTGCCTGGGTTGAAATCGATCTGCGTGGGAGAGATGTCGACCGCCGGAAGCAGGCTCCCCAAGGCGTAGGGGCTCAACCCCGGGATGCCGCTGGAGAAGTCGACGTAGCGGGTTTCTTCCTGCCCGTGTTTCCAGTCCCACGTATACCGCGCGCCGGCGGTGAACTTGAAGTGGGGATAGAACTTCCAGTCGACCTGGCCGTAGATGCCGGCGCTCTGGATCCGATCCTGGTAATCCAGCAGCAAATAGTTGCCGCTGGGGTTGGGGAGCGCCAGGGCTGAAGCAGGGATCGGCTGGCCAGCCGCCTGCGCCGCGATCGCGGGGACGATGCCCGTGAGCGAGACCGGATGAAAGATCTGCGGCTGCTGCAGCATCTGGAAGTCTTCTGGGTTATTGTCCGTTTCCCAGAAGTAATAGAGGCCGCCAATGAGCTGAATCGGCTTGTTCCAGGTCGTCGCAATCTGGAGTTCGTGGCTCGACCAGTCGGTCTGGGTCGTGAAGCTGAATTGCTGCGCCGGAAACACTGTGAGCGGACCGCAAAGACCCGGATTCACGAAGGTGTGCAGCACAAAGCAGAGGTTGCTGCTGGTGCTGAACCCAGGAGTGATTGGCACCTGATACTGCGTGATCGGCGAATCGCCGTTATAGAAATACGAAGTGTGGAGTTCGTAGTGATACTGGCTATATCCACCGATATACTTCAGGTCGAAGTTATCGAAGTGGTGAGTCCAGTGTAACGCAAAGGTATAGGCCTTATTGACGGTGATATCCGTTGGGATCGAGTGGGCGAAGACACGCAGATTATTGGCGGCGATGATTGGGTTGTTCGTTCCAATCTGGCCGACGACCGAACCCGGCACCGCTCCGCCTCCGTAGGGGAAGTTCGGATTGAAGGTCAGGTTCCCATAGCTGGTGAGGGCAGTGCCGTAATTCCCCGGCGTTGGCGTGCCCAGCAGCGAACCTGGTCCGCCGCGGTCGTGGTTGAAGCCGACCACATAGGTGTCGAACCAGATGTCGTCGCTATCGTTTTTGTACTCGAGCTGGAAGTCGGCATAGGGGTCGTGCTTGATGCCGCCTTCGGTGGGCGTTCCCGGGACGAGGTTTCTGAACCAGCCCTGGGTCTGGTTGTCGTCATAGGCGCTCAAGCGGAAGTTCAGGTGGGGGGCGACCGGCCCGGTCACCGTGAACTCGAACTTGGTGTAGCCGTAGTTGCCGGCGATCGCCCGCACCTCGCCGCCGTACTGGTCCTGGGGACGCTTGGAGATGGTATTGATCAGGCCGCCGATGGCGTTGCGCCCGTAAAGGGTGCCCTGGGGCCCCACCAGAATCTCGATCTGGTCGATCAGCATGTCGTCGCGGCCGACGAGGAAGGTCGAGTTGGAGAAGAAGTCGTCGTAGTAGACGCCCACCGAGGAGTCGGCGAGGTAGATGTTCGTGCTGCGCGAAAGCCCGCGGATAGCCGGCCGGTCAAGCTGGCTCGAATAGGTGAAGCCGGGCGTGAAGTTCGTCAGGTCCTGGACGGTCTGGATGCCCTTGAGGTTGCGGTCCTGGGCCGAGAAGGCGGTCACCGCCTCCGGCACCTCCTGCAGGTTGGCCTCCCGCCGTTCGGCGGTGACCACGATCTCGCCGATAGTGGTGCCCCCGGCCGAAGGCGCCGCCGGAGCGCGGGCGGCTGGCGCCGGCGCCGTCTGGGCCAAGGCGCCGCCGGCAAACAGTGTCAGCGCGCTCGTCGCGCACGCCGCCAGAAGCTGATGTCGAGTCACGTGACCTCCCCGTCGCCGGCTGCGCCGGCTGTTTTCCTCCAGACGTCTTTGCGGAGCCGTCTCTTTGTAAGGAGACTGTTACGCTCCCGTATTTTGAGAAAAGGTGTACGCCTTCGAGCGCTTCGTCAAGCCTTGCAGGGGAGCGCGGGCTTGAACGTCGACGGGCGCGGCTTTTTTGCCGCGCCCGCGCGCCATCCGAAATGTCGGGTGGAGGGATCAGAACTTGTAGTGGAATTCCGCCCCGAACGTCCTGGGAGGCGTGAGGTCGAACGCTGAGGTCTGAGTGTATGGATTGCTCAGATTGGAGACCGGGTTGTTGATGATGTAGCCGGTAGCGGCCGCGTCATAGCCGAGCGTGTTGAACACGTTGTTCATGAAGAAGACGATCTCGTAGCGATCATGGTTGCCGCTCCAGGTGGCGCGCAGGTTCACCTGCGACCAGGACGGCGCCATGTCGTAGATGCGCGTGAAGATCGACGAGTAGGACCTGTCCTTCCACACGTAGGTTCCAGACAGGATCAGGTTCCCCGGGCTGAACTCGAAGGTGTAGAGCGCATTGAACGCGACCTTGTTCTCCGGCGACTGGGGCAGCGCGTCGCCGTTGACCGCCTGAACGGCGACACCGGTGGGCGACTTGGCGACCGTACGGTTACCGGGTGCGATGCCGAGCGGATCAACCGCATCCTCGTAGCAGGCGCCCGTGGCTACGCCGTTCACCAGAGTGCAGGTGGTCTGGATGGCGGTATGATCGAGGCCGTAGGTCAGGCTGAGGTCGAGGTGCTGGATCGGACGCCAGTAGGCCGTCAGTTCGACACCGTCGGAGACCGCCCTCGGAATGTTGACGAACTGGGTCACCACCGTCGAGGTTGACCCTACGCCTTCGACAACGCCGATCGGCACCTGGTCGTTGGTGTAGTTGTAGTAGAAGGCGTCGGCGTCGATCGTCAGCTTGCGCCCGAACGTCGCCTTGTACCCGATCTCCACGTCGTCGACGTGCTCGGGCTTGGCCTCCGTATTGCCCTCGATATAACCGGCGTAGAAGGCGAACGCCTTATAGCCCCGGTTGTAGCGCAGGTAGACGAGGGTGTCGTCGTTAGGCGTCCACTCGATGCCGGCCGTTCCGGTCAGGGCCTCGGAGTGGTCGCTCAGGCAGCGGGTGTAGTCGCCGGCGAACTGACCCGAGGTCTGCAGCACGGGAAGGCTGCAAATGCCCTTGCCCGGCGCGAAGCTGATCAGGGCCGGAGTGATGTCGATCGCCGGCAGGTCCGATCCAAAGGAGGCCGGATTCAGGATGCCGGAGGAGAAGTCGACATACCGGGTCTCTTCCTGGCCGTGCTTCCAGTCGAACGTATAGCGGAGACCGCCAGTCACCTTGAGGTGCGGCGTGATCTTCCAGTCTACCTGCCCGTAGGCCGCAGCGCTTTGGATCCGATCCTGGTAGTCGAGGAAGAAGTTGTAGCGGCCCGGATTGGGCGCCGCGGGCACGAACGCTTGTGCCGCCGCCAGTGGCCCGACCTCGATCGGATTGGCCACCTGAGGCTGATCGATCTGCTGACCGGTGACGGGGTTGTTGTCGGTCTCCCAGTAGTAATACAGGCCGGCGATCCATTGCACCGGCTTGTTCCAGGTCGAGGAGAAGGTGATCTCGTGGCTGGACCAGTCGGTCTGGGTCTCGAAGCCGAACAGCTGGTTGGGGTGAACCGTCAGCGGTCCGCAATTTGTTCCCTTGAGCGGTCCAAGCCCGAGCTGGCCGAGGGCGCACAGTTCGTTCGCCGGCTTCGTCGTCGGGCTGAACGGCGTGATCGGGATCTGGTACTGCGTGATCGGTGAGTTGTCGTTCGCGAAGTAAGGGTCGTGCAGCTCGTAGTGATACTGGCTGTACCCGCCGATGTACTTCACATCGAAACCGTCGAAGTGGTGCGTCCAGTGCAGGGTGAAGGTGTACGCCTTGCTGACCGTGATATCCGTCGGGATCGCGTGGGCGAAGGTTCGCAGCTTCCCGCTCGTGACGATCGGGTTGTCTGTTCCGATCTGGCCGACGACCGAACCCGGCACGGCGCCGCCGCCGTAGGGGAAATTCGGGTTGAAGACGATCTGATTGGTGCCGGTGAGAGCGGTGCCATACGAACCGGCGGTCGGCGTGCCGAGCAGTGATCCCGGACCACCTCGGTCGTGATTGAATCCGACGACATAGGTGTCGAACCAGATGTCGTCCGAATCCCCTTTGTACTCGAGCTGGAAGTCCGCGTAAGGGTCGTGGCGGACGCCGCCCTCGCTCGGCATTCCCGGCACGACGTTCTGCAGCCAACCCTGGGTCTGGTTCTCGTCATAGGCGCTGAGGCGGAAGTTCAGGTGGGGCGCGATCGGGCCCGTCACCGTGAACTCGAACTTGGTGTAGCCGTAGTTGCCGGCGATCGCGCGTACTTCACCGCCGTACTCGTCCTGCGGGCGCTTGGAGATGGTGTTGATCAGGCCGCCGATGGCGTTGCGCCCGTAAAGTGTGCCTTGTGGCCCGAGCAGGATCTCGACCTGGTCGATCAGCATGTCGTCGCGGCCGACGAGGAAGGTCGAGTTGGAGAAGAAGTCGTCGTAGTAGACGGCGACGGACGAGTCCTGAGCGTAGATGTTGGTCGCGCGGGAGAGGCCGCGCATGGCCGGCCGGTCCAGCTGGCTCGAATAGGTGAAGCCAGGAGTATAGTCGGTCAGGTCCTGGACCGTCGAGATTCCCTTGAGGTTGCGGTCCTGGGCCGTGAAGGCCGTCACGGCTTCCGGCACCTCCTGGAGGTTCGCTTCGCGCTTCTCCGCCGTCACCACGATTTCGCCGATGGTCGTTCCCGCTTCGCCGCTGGGCGCTGCGGCAGTCCTGGCAGGAGCGGCTGTAGCCGTCTGGGCAGATGACGTCCCGGCAAACGCCAGGACGCTGACGGCGCAAGCCGCCATGAGATAGTGTCGCGTCACGAATCCTCCCCGTGCCGGCTTGGCCGGCGTTTCCTCCATAAATTTCGGGAAGGCATCCCTCGCGTGGGGATTTTTAGCGCTCTCCCTTTATGCAGTTACAATCATACGGGATCGCAACACTCGTCAAGTCTCGGAAAAATCAATTTACCATGCCTAAAAAATGGGCGCGACTCTCGCCGCGCCCCTGATTCATCATCGCTAGATTGTGCGATTTAGTTCGTTAGATTGTGCACTTTAGAACTTATAGTGGAATTCCGCCCCGAAAGTGCGGGGCGGAGTCAGGTCGAACGCCGGAACCTGAGTGATGCCGGCCCCGGGATTCCCAACGGGGTTTTGGGCGATGTAGCCGTCGGCTGCGGCGTCGTAACCTAGGGTGTTGAACAGGTTCCGCACGAAGAACACGACCTCGTAGCGGTCGTGGTTGCCGCTCCACGTCGCCCGCAGGTCCACCTGGCTCCACGAGGGCGCGAGGTAATAGCTGCGGGTGAAAATCTCCGAGTACGACTTGTCCTTCCAGATGTAGGTGCCCGACAGGATCAGGTTCCCGGGGTCGAACTCGAACGTGTAGACGGCGTTGAACGCCACCTTGTTCTCCGGCGCCTGAGGCAGCGGATCGCCCTTGACCGCCTGGATGGCCACGCCGTTCGCCGCGACGGAGACGGTCCGCGCCCCCGCTGCCGCGCCGAACGGATCGAGCGCGTCTTCGTAGCAGGCTCCGACCGCAACGCCGCCCACCATGCTGCATCCGGATTGGATCGCGGTGTGGTCGAGACCGTAGGTCAGGGTCAGGTCGAGGTGTCGCACGGGCCGCCAGTAGGCTTCCACCTCGATCCCGTCGGAGACCGCCTTGGGGACGTTGATGAACTCGGTCGTGGTGATCGAACCGTTGGTCACGCCCAACGGCACCTGGTCGTTCTGGTAGTTGTAGTAGAAGGCGTCGACATCCAAGGTGAAGTTATGACCAAAGGTGCCCTTGTACCCGACCTCGTAGTCGTCGACGTGCTCGGGCGCCGCCTCTGGATTGGCGTAGATGAAACCGGCGTTGAGGGCGAAGGCCTTGTAGCCCCGGTTGTACCGCGCATAGACGAGGGTGTTGTCATTCGGCGTCCACTCGATACCGGCCGTGCCGGTCGGCGCCTGCGAGTGATCGCTCAGGCAGCGCGTGTAGGCGCCCGCAAACGGACCCGCCGTCTGCAGCACCGGCAGGCCGCAGATCCCCTTGCCCGGCGCAAACGAGATCTGCGAGGCGGTGAAGTCGAACGCCGGTAACGCGGCGCCGAGGTTCTGAGGGGTGAATATACCCTCCAGACCAGGTATTCCTGCATACACGTCGGACCCAAAGTAGACGTATCGCGCCTCTTCGGTGCCATGTTTCCAGTCAAGCGTGTAGCGGAAACCGCCGGTCACCTTGAGGTGCGGCGTGATCTTCCAGTCCACCTGAGCGTAGGCCGCGGCGCTCTGGATCCGATCCTGATAGTCGAGGAGGAATTCATCCCGACTCGGGTTGGGAAGGGCCGACTGGGCCGGATTCAGTACACTGACAGGGTCGGCGACCTGGGCCTGGTCAGGTACGTTGTCGGTTTCGGGGTTGTTGTCGGTCTCGTTGAAGTAATACAGGCCGGCGACCCACTGCACCGGCTTGTTCCAGGTCGACGAGATGGTGATCTCGTGGCTCCACCAATCCGTTTGGGTGGTGAAGCTGAAAATCTGGGTCGGGTTGATCGTCAAGGGCGAACAAGCCGCCGCCGCCGGGATCCCCAGGGCCGGACCAACGAACCCGCATGCCGCGCCGGGTTGGTACTTATATGAGGAGATCGGTGAGTTATCGTTGTTGAAGTACGGGTCGTGGAGTTCGTAGTGATATTGGCTGTAGCCACCGACGTACTTCACGTCGAAGCCATCGAAGTGGTGCGTCCAGTGCAGGGTGAAGGTGTACGCCTTGTTGAGCGTGATCGTGGTGGCCGTGTTGTGGGCAAAGTCACGAATATTCTGGATGTTCGGGTTGTTCGTCCCGATCATTCCCACGACGCTCCCGGGAATGATCCCCGCGACACCCGGGCCCGTCGAATAGTTCTGCGAGCCATAGGGCGCGTTCGGGTTGAAGTTCTGCTCCCCCTGGGTCGTTAGAACCGTCCCGTAGTTTCCGGCGGTCGGCGTTCCCAGGAGCGATCCCGGGCCTCCGCGGTCGTTGTTGAAACCGACCACGTAGCTGTCAAACCAGATATCGTCGCTGTCGTTCTTATACTCGAGCTGGATGTCCCCGTACGGATCGTGCCGTACGCCGCCCTCGCTCGGCAGGCCGGGCGCGACGTTCCGGAGCCAGCCCTGGGTCTGGTTCTCGTCGAACATCGAGATGCGGAGGTCAAGGTGCGGGGCGATTTGGCCGGTCACCGTGCCTTCGAACTTGGTGTAGCCAAAGTTGCCGACGATCGCCCGCACTTCCCCGCCGAACTCGTCCTGAGGCCGCTTGGAGATGGTGTTGATCAGGCCGCCGATCGAATTGCGGCCATAGAGGGTGCCCTGCGGGCCGACGAGCACCTCGACCTGATCGATCAGCATGTC
Source organism: Caulobacteraceae bacterium (assembly GCA_036488995.1). GTDB lineage: Bacteria > Pseudomonadota > Alphaproteobacteria > Caulobacterales > Caulobacteraceae > Acaudatibacter. The sequence goes on along the minus strand of DASXGQ010000206.1, from coordinate 10,511 downwards.
GTCGCGGCCGACGAGGAAGGTCGAATTGGAGAAGAAGTCGTCGTAGTAGACCGCGACGGAAGAATCCGCCGTGTACTGGTTGGTGCTGCGGGCCAGACCGCGCATCGCAGGACGGTCGAGCGCGCTCGAATAGGTGAATCCGGGCGTGAAGTTGGTGATGTCCTGGACCGTCGAGATACCCTTGATATTACGATCCTGCGCCGTGAACGCCGTCACAGCCTCCGGAACCTCCTGCAGGTTGGCCTCGCGCTTTTCGGCGGTCACCACGATCTCGCCCACGGTCGTGCCGACTCCCGAGGAAGGTGCGGCGGCGGCCGTCGACGCAGCCGCTTTGGCGGTCTGCGCCATGCTGCCGCCGCCGGCCGCCAGGGCCGCCACGGCGCACGCCATGAACAAGGTGTTCTTCCGCATGAATCCTCCCTCACGCCGGCGCTCTCGCCGGACGTCTTCGTTTCCAACCTGGACAGGAGGGGTCTGATACGGCGGCCTAAGCCCCGCACGCCCCGTTCTTACGGTTCCAAAGCTGCAACGACGCTAACGTCAGCGTCAACAAGCAAGCCACAGCGGCACCTCGCCTTTTCCATGGGTGTGGCAAGGACGCCGCATTTGCGTTACAGGGAATTGTAAAACTGTGTTGACAGCGGCGGAATAAAGTCCAAACCCGGCGTTTTTTTATCGAGTCAGTCGGGAAGACGACATGAAGGGGCGGAGAGTTGTGATCATCGGGGGGGGCCACAACGGCCTCACCTGCGCCTTCTACCTCGCGCGCGCCGGCCTCCAGGTGACCGTCCTTGAGCGCCGCGCAATCGTGGGCGGGGCGGCGGTCACCGAGACCTTCCATCCCGGGTTCCGCAACTCGACCTGCAGCTACACGGTCTCCCTGCTCAACCCGACCGTGCTGTCGGACATGGACCTCGCACGCCATGGCCTGAAGATCGTGGAACGCCGGGTCGCCAACTACCTTCCGTTACCCGGCGGCGATCACCTGATGGTGGGCGAGGGACGGACCAAAGCCGAGGTCGCCCGTTTCTCAATCCGCGACGCCGAGCGCCTCGACGCCTATGGCGAGCGCCTCGAAGCCATTGCCGATGTCCTGCGCGCCCTGGTCCTCGAGACGCCGCCGAACATGCCGGTGGGAAGCGGAGTCGTGGAAACGATCGAACAGCTCCTGCGCGGTGGCGGCGTGGCCCGCCGGCTGGCGCGGCTCGACCTGACCGCCCGCCGGGACCTGCTGGCCCTGTTCTCGCAGTCCGCCGGCGACTGGCTGGACGGCTGGTTCGAAAGCGATCCGATTAAGGCTGCGTTCGGCTTCGACGGCGTGGTTGGCAACTACGCCTCGCCCTACACGCCGGGCTCCGCCTATGTGCTGCTCCATCACGTGTTCGGCGAAGTGAATGGGAAGAAGGGCGCCTGGGGCCACGCCATGGGAGGCATGGGCGCCATCACCCAGGCCATGGCCGCCGCCTGCCGCGAAGCGGGGGTCGAGATTCGTACAGGCGCGCCTGTGGCCGAGGTCCTCACCGACGGCGGCCGGGCCGTGGCGGCGCTCACGGAGGGCGGCGAGAAGATCTGCGCCGACATCGTGGTGTCGAATCTGAACCCCAAGCTGCTGTTCAACCGCCTTGTGGACCCGGCTGTCCTCCCCGCGGACTTCCGCGAACGGATCGGCCGCTATCGCTGCGGATCGGGAACGTTTCGGATGAACCTGGCGCTCTCGGAACTGCCGCGCTTCACGGGCGCGCCCGAGGGGGACGACCACCTGACGGGCGGCATCATCATCGCTCCGTCGCTCCGTTACATGGAACAGGCCTATACCGACGCTCGCGCCTTTGGCTGGTCGCGTCAGCCGATCGTCGAGATGCTGGTCCCCTCGACCCTCGACGATACCCTCGCGCCGCGCGGACGACACGTCGCAAGCCTCTTTTGTCAGCATGTCGCGCCGGAATTGCCCGACGGGCGATCCTGGGACGAGTGCCGCGACGAGGTCGCCGACCTGATGATCGACACCGTCGAGACCTACGCCCCCGGCTTCCGCGAGAGCGTGCTTGGGCGCCAGGTCCTCTCCCCCCTCGATCTGGAGCGCACTTTTGGGCTGGTGGGCGGCGACATCATGCATGGCGCGCTCAGCCTGGATCAGATGTTCAGTGCGAGACCTGTGTTGGGGCATGGCGACTATCGCACGCCCATCAAAGGTCTCTACCAATGCGGCGCCGGAACCCATCCGGGCGGCGGCGTGACAGGGGCGCCTGGCCGCAACGCCGCCCGTGAGGTCCTCGTCGACGCCCGCCGCCGGCGCGTCGCCTAAAAAAGAAAGCGGCGACGCTCGCTTCGAGCGCCGCCGCCTGAATGAATGGGCCCTTCGCCGAGACGAAGGGCCGGCAAGTCCAAAGATCAGAACTTGTAGTGGAACTCCGCGCCGAAGGTGCGCGGCGGGGTCAGGTCGTAGGCCGAGACCTGGGTGATGCCTGCCCCCGTATTGCCCACCGGGTTCTGGGAAATGTAGCCGGCCGCCGCGGCGTCATAGCCCAGGGTGTTGAACAGATTGCGGACGAACAGGACCACTTCGTAGTGGTCGTGGTTTCCGCTCCACGTCGCCCTCAAATCCACCTGATCCCACGACGGCGCCTCGTAGTAAGTGCGGGTGAAGATCGAAGCATACGACTTGTCACGCCACGTGTAGGTGCCCGAGAAGGTCAGGTTTCCTGGTTCGAACTCGAAGGTGTACGTCGCGTTCAGAGCGATCTTGTTTTCCGGCGCCTGCGGAAGCGCATCGCCCTTCACCGACTGGGCCACGAAGGCCCCTGCCGCGGCAACCGGACGCGCGCCATTCGCAGCTGCAAACGGGTCGAGGGCGTCGACGACGCATGTGCCGACTGCAACGCCGTTTACGGAGTTGCAGCCGCTCTGGATGGAGGTGTGGTCGAAGCCGTAGGTCAGGCTGAGGGTCAGCGGCCGGATCGGACGCCAGTAGGCGGTGAGGTCGCCTCCGTCGGACACCGAGCGAGGGATATTGATGAATTCGGTCAGCTCGACGCCGTTGGCGGGCACCCCGATCGGCACCTGGGCGTTGCGATAGTCATAGTAGAAGAGATCGGCGTCCAGGGTGAAGTTGTGCCCGAAGGTGCGCTTGAAGCCAACTTCATAGTCGTTGACGTATTCGGGCGCTGACTCCGGGTTGGCGTATACATAACCGGCGTTGAAGGCGAACGCTTTGTAACCGCGGTTGTACCGCGCATAGACCAGAGTCTCGTCGTCGGGCGTCCATTCCACACCCGCCGTGCCGGTCACGGCGCTGGAGTGGTCGCTGAGGCAGCGGGCATAGTCGCCGGCGAACCGTCCCGAGGTCTGCAGCGTCGGCAGGCTGCAGATGCCCTTCCCCGTCGCGAACGAGATCTGGCTCTGGGTGATGTCGAACGCCGGCAGCGCAGATCCGAAGTTCTGCGGGGTGAAAATCCCGGCATTTGGCGTCCCGGCATAGACGTCGGAACCGAAATAGACATAACGCGCCTCTTCGGTCGCGTGCTTCCAGTCCATCGTATAGCGCACGCCGCCGGTCAGCTTGATCTTCGACGTGAGCTTGTAGTCGACCTGGGCGTAGGCCGCCGCGCTCTGAATGCGGTCCTGATAGTTGAGGGAGAAGGCGTCCTGGCTCGGATTGGGCAGGGCCGCCTGCGTCGGGTTCAGCACATTGAGCGGCGAGGCCAGCTGAGTCTGGCTCGGCAGTTGGTTCGCCTGCGTATTGTCGTCCCACTCGTTGTAATAGTAGAGACCGGCGATCCACTGCAGCGGCTTGTTGGTCGTCGACGAGACGGTGATCTCGTGGCTGAACCAGTCAGTCTGGGTCTCGAAGGTGTAAGTGTTGAGCGGGTTGACCGTCAGCGGTGTGCAGAACGGCGACGCAGAAGCAAAGCCTGCCGGAACGCCAAAGGCGCCCGCCGTCGCCGCACAGCCGACCGGATTGGTCGGGACCTTGTACTGTGTGATCGGCGAGTTGTCGTTGCTGAAGTAGGGGTCGTGCAACTCGTAGTGATACTGACTATATCCGCCGACATACTTCACGTCGAAGCCGTCGAAGTGGTGCGTCCAGTGCAGGTTGAACGTGTAGGCCTTGTTCAGGGTCACCGTCGTATCGTAGTTCTGCGCGATGGTGCGCAGATTGTTGATCGCTGGATTGTTCGTCCCGATCTGGCCGACGACTGAACCCGGAACGGCGCCGCCGCCATAAGGGAAGTTCGGGTTGAAGGTCAGCTGATCGAACGTCGTCAGAGCCGTGCCGTAGGAGCCGGCGGTGGGCGTACCAAGCAAGGCGCCCGGTCCTCCGCGATCTTTGTTGAAGCCCACGACGTAGGCGTCGAACCAGATGTCGTCGTTGTTGTTCTTGTACTCGAGCTGGACGTCGCCGTAGGGGTCGTGCCGGATGCCGCCCTCGCTGGGGTGTCCCGGGGCGATGTTCTGGATCCAGCCCTGCGTCTGGTTCTCGTCGTACACGCTCAGGCGGAGGTCGAGGTGGGGGGCGATCTGCCCGGTGACCGTCCCTTCGAACTTGGTGTAGCCGTAGTTGCCGACGATCGCCCGCACTTCGCCGCCGAATTCATCCTGCGGACGCTTTGAGATCGTGTTGATCAGGCCGCCGATCGAGTTTCGGCCGTAGAGGGTGCCTTGCGGCCCTTCGAGCACCTCGACCTGGTCGACGAGCATGTCGTCGCGCCCGACGAGGAAGGTCGAGTTGGAATAGAAGTCGTCGTAGTAGACGGCGACGGCCGAGTCGGCGGTGTAGAGATTGGTGTCCCGCGACAGTCCGCGTATGGCCGGGCGATCGAGCTGGCTGGAATAGACCAGCCCTGGGGTAAAGTTCGTAATGTCCTGAACGGTTTCGATGCCCTTGAGGTTACGGTCCTTCGCGGTGAAGGCCGTCACGGCTTCCGGGACGTTCTGGATGTTCGCTTCGCGCTTTTCCGCGGTGACGACGATCTCGCCCACCGTCGCGGAGGCCTCGCCGGCGGCGGGAGCGGCTGGCGCCGCGGCGGCGGCCGGTGCGCTGACGGCCTGAGCGCAGGCCGTTCCACCCACCATCGCCAGTACGCTCAGCGCCCCGGACATCAACCAGACTTGCCGCTTCATTCGTCTCCTCCTTCGCGGCCCGTTTGACCGCGACGTCCACACGTTGGCGCCCGTGTTCCGGACGCATTGGGGGCGGCGGTTTGACGTTACCGTAAACGGCAATCAAGCGGAGCGTTGTGCGACAGCGAGGATATAGTCGCGAGTGTGGCGTTCATGCCGCAGTGCAGCGTGCGAAGTCGCACTCCGCGGCCCCGTTTTTCGTCAGGGCGCCCACGATATCGTACGGACGAGCCTGAGCATTATCGACGGCCTTCGCTGGTCGAGTCGCGATAGTGGGAAAGTGTACTCAAGTCTAGGTGAACGGAAATGGCGACACCGTTTTGACATATTCATCGACGGCGAGTCCGTGGTTGACGGGCTCGGCGGCGCGTTGAGGGCAGCCGGTTCTTTCGCAGATGCGACATGCCGGTCCAATCTGTGTCACCGCGGGATGCTCGAGATCGAGGCCCTTCGCATAGGCAAGTCGACCTGCGAACTTGAGCTCGCAACCCACGCCGATCGCCAACTCGGAGTCCTCTTCGCCATGGGGCGGGGCGACGCGACGGACGGTGCGGACGAACGTGAAATAGCGTGCCCCATCGAGGGTCTCGACGATCTGGGTGAGCACCCGGCCTGGCGCCCGGAAAGCAGCGTGGATCTTCCACCGCGGACACGCGCCCCCGAAGCGGGAAAAGGGGAACGCGCCGCCGGCGAACCGCTTCGACGGATTTCCCGCCGCATCGACCCTCATCATGAAAAAGGGGATCCCACGCGCGGTGGGGCGCGAGAGCGTGGTCAGTCGGTGGCACACCTGCTCGAATCCGGCGCTGAAGCGGGTCCGCACGAGCTCCACATCGTAACCCGTCCGTTCGCAAAGATCGCGGAACGGCTCGTAGGGCATCATCTGGGCCGCAGCCAGGTAGTTGGCGAGGGACACCTTCAGCAGGGAGGCCGTCGCGACGTCCGGCGGGGCCGCCCGCGCAACGAGGGCGGACAGCGTCTCCCCGTTTTCCAGCACGCCGAGCTGGTAGGCGATGGCGAAGGCGCGGCCCGCGCCGTCCAGCCGCTCGGAGAGGATGAGGCGGCGGCTGTGGCGATCGAACCGCCGTACGACGTCGGGCAGGAATTCGCTGGGGGCGACGCGCACGGCGACGGAGAAGCGCTCCGACAACCGTTCGCGGGCGGAGGCTGCGAAGCCCTGGGGGTCCGAGCCCAGGTCCGCGGCCAGCGCCTCGCCCAGCTCCTCCAGCTCGGGGAAGAAGTTCCTCTGCGCCTGGAAGTAGGACGTGACCCACTCCGAGGGGGTGATGAGCGCGCCCGCCGAGCCGGTCAGACTTCCTTCACCACCGATGGCGCCGCCAGCGCGACGCCACTCGCCGTGCGAGCGATAGAGGCGCACGAGCGCCTCGGCGACGCCCGGCGCGTTCTCCGCCACCTCGCCGATCTCGTGCCGGGGAACCGCGAGGTCACGAAACATCGGATCCGCCAGCACTTCGGCCAGGTCCTGCACGCCGCCGGCGTCGGCCTCGCCGGAGAGGCTACGAACATCGATGTCGTAGGTCTGCGCCAGGCGCAAAAGGATCTGCGCGGTCAGCGGCCGCTGATTGCGTTCGAGGTGGTTGAGATAGCTTGGGGAGACGCCGAGATCCTCGGCCATCCGCGTCTGGGTCAGGCCGAGGTCCCGGCGGATCCGGCGCAGGCGCGCGCCCAGGAACAACTTGCGATCGGGCGGCGCGGCAGGCACGCCTGGGTTTTGTCACATAATGACCGACTCGCACAAGTCACGTTATGACAACCTCTCCTTTCGCCGCGTTAGGACGCTTGTGACCGGATCGAGCCGGCGTTTAACGGGAAGTCCTCGCGCAGGACGTCGCGCGGCAAGGAGAGTATACGATGACGAGCTTCCAGGAACTGGTCCCAGGCGCGCCGGCCGGTCGCTTCGACAGTGTCGAGCGCCCCTATTCGCCTGCGGACGTCGAGAAGCTCCGCGGCTCGGTGCCGATCGCCTACACCCTCTCCGAGCGGGGGGCGAACCGGCTCTGGAAGTCGCTTCACAGCGAGCCGTTCATCAATGCGCTCGGCGCGGTCACGGGCAACCAGGCCATGCAGATGGCCCGCGCGGGCCTGCAGGCCATCTATCTCTCGGGCTGGCAGGTCGCGGCGGACAACAACACCGCCGGCTCCATGTACCCCGACCAGAGCCTCTATCCGGCCAACTCGGCTCCCGAACTCGCGCGGAAGATCAACCGCACGCTGCAGCGGGCCGACCAGGTCGAGCACGCCGAGGGCGGCGCCAAGCGCGACTGGTTCCTGCCGATCGTCGGAGACGCCGAGGCGGGCTTCGGCGGGCCTCTCAACAGCTTCGAGATCATGAAGGCGTTCATCGAGGCGGGCGCAGCGGGCGTCCACTTCGAAGACCAGCTCGCCAGCGAAAAGAAGTGCGGGCACATGGGCGGCAAGGTGCTGATCCCCACCGCTGCGCACGAACGCAACCTGGTCGCCGCGCGCCTGGCGGCCGACGTCTGCGGCGTCCCGACCCTCACCTTCGCGCGCACCGACGCCGAGTCGGCCAAGCTGATCACCTCCGACATCGACGAGCGTGACCGTCCGTTCATCGAGGAAGGCGAGCGCACCGCCGAGGGTTTCTATCGCCTGAAGGACGGCACGGGCCTGCAGCACTGCATCGCCCGCGGCCTCGCCTATGCGAAGTACGCCGACGCCCTGTGGTGGGAGACTTCGCACCCCAACCTTGAGGAAGCGCGCGAGTTCGCCGAGGCGGTGCATAAGGTCTATCCAGGCAAGCTGCTGGCCTACAACTGCTCGCCCTCGTTCAACTGGGAAGCCAACATCGACAAGGCGACGATCGCCAAGTTCCAGCGCGAGCTGGGCGCCATGGGCTACAAGTTCCAGTTCGTGACCCTGGCGGGCTTCCACAGCCTGAACATGGGCATGTTCGAGCTGGCCCTGGGCTACAAGGACCGCGGTATGGCCGCCTATTCGGAGCTGCAGCAGAAGGAATTCGCTGCGGAGTCCCAGGGCTATTCGGCGACGCGCCACCAGCGCGAGGTCGGCACCGGCTACTTCGACGAAGTGGCGATGGTCATCTCCGGCGGCCGGTCCTCCACCACCGCCCTCGCAGATTCGACCGAGGCGGCGCAGTTCAAGACAGAGACCGTCAAGGCCGCAGCGTACTAGGATGCTGACAAGGGGCCGGCGCTCGCCGGCCCCTTGATCATCCGCCGGCGGGCCGCGGAAACCGCGCCTCGCCTCGACAGCAGTGACATCATTGGGAGCGCGTCGCGCCATGGCCGATTCGGCGAGCCTTACCTCCGTCGAGATCCTTGGGCCCGTGGAAGGTCGGGCGGCCGAGGTCCTCACGCCCCAGGCGCTGGATTTCCTCGCCGACCTGCATCGGCGCTTCGATGCGCGCCGCCGTGAACTCCTTGCCGCCCGCACGGCGCGGCAGGCAAGGTTCGACGCCGGTGAGAAGCCTGACTTCCTGCCGCAGACAGCCGCCGTCCGCGCCGGCGACTGGCGTGTGGCGCCCATTCCGGCCGACCTGCAGGACCGGCGGGTGGAGATCACCGGGCCGGTCGACCGCAAGATGATCATCAACGCCCTCAATTCCGGGGCGAAGGTGTTCATGGCCGACTTCGAAGACGCCACCTCTCCGACCTGGGCCAACATCGTCGAAGGCCAGATCAACCTGATGGATCGTTGGGCTGGGAAGCTCGACTTCACCGACCCGTCGTCCGGCAAGGCCTACGCCCTGAGCGCCAAGCCGGCGGTGCTGCTCGTGCGCCCGCGCGGCTGGCACCTGCCCGAGCGCCATGCGCGGGTGGATGGGGAGCCGATGAGCGGTTCCCTGTTCGATTTCGGGCTCTATTTCTTCCACAACGCCAAGGCGATGACGGCCCGCGGAACTAGCCCCTACTTCTATCTGCCGAAGATGGAATCACACCTCGAGGCGCGGCTCTGGAACGACGTCTTCGTCCACGCCCAGGAAAGCCTCGGCGTCGCCCAGGGAACAATCAAGGCCACCGTGCTGATTGAGACCCTGCCGGCCGCGTTCGAGATGGACGAGATCATCTACGAACTGCGCGAGCACATGGCGGGTCTCAACTGCGGCCGCTGGGACTACATCTTCTCCTACATCAAGCGCCTGGGTAGACAACCCGACGCCCTGACGCCCGACCGCTCGGCGATGATGATGGGCAAGGCCTTCCTGGGCGCCTACTCCCTGGCCCTGATCAAGACCTGCCACCGTCGCGGCGCCTTCGCCATGGGCGGCATGGCCGCCCAGATCCCGGTCCGCGGCGACCCCGCGGTCAATGAGGCGGCCTTCGCCAAGGTGCGAGCGGACAAGGAGCGCGAAGCCGGCGACGGCCATGACGGAACCTGGGTCGCCCACCCCGACCTGGTGCCCGTTGCTATGGAGGTGTTCGACCGCCTCATGCCCAGTCCTAACCAGCTCACAAAGCTGCGCGGGGACGTGGCGGTCGACCGCGAAGCCCTGCTGAAGGTGCACGACGGCGTGCGGACCCTGGCGGGTCTGCGCGACAACATCCGCGTGGGCGTCCAGTACATCGAGGCCTGGCTGCGGGGCCGTGGCGCAGTGCCGCTCTACAATCTGATGGAGGACGCGGCGACGGCCGAAATCAGCCGCGCCCAGATCTGGCAGTGGCTGCAGCGCGGCGCGAAGCTGGACGACGGCAACGCCGTCACGCCCGACCTCTTCCGACGTACGCTGGACGAGGAGATGGCCGCGCTGAAGGCCAGCCTGCCCGGCTTCGAGACCGGCCGCTTCGCCGAGGCCATCGAGCTCTTCTCGCGCATGAGCCTCGCGCCGGAGTTCGAGGAGTTCCTCACCCTGCCGGCCTACGAGATTCTCGAGAGCTGACCGGGCTTCTGGTCAGAGGCCTACTTCTCGGCCTGTTTCTTTGCGAGCGCAGCGTCCTCAGGCCGCACGATGTGCGGCATGACCACGATGTAGAGGTCAGTCTTCGAGCTGCTCTCCTGATGGAGCTTGAAGAGCTCGCCGACGAGCGGGATGTCGCCGGCGATCGGGACATGGGTCTTGGTGACCAGGTGGGTGTCCTGGGTCAGCCCGCCGATCACGAAGAAGTCGCCGTCCTTGACCGTCGCCGAGGTCGCGGCCTCACGCTGACTGATCGTGGGATATCCCTGGGACGTGCCGGTCACGCTCGAGACCTCGGCGAAGATGTGCGAGGTGACGTATCCGTCGGAGGTCACGCGCGGCGCGATTTGCAGTGTAACCCCGACGTTCACGTACTGAACCTGCTGGGAGACCGCGTTCACCCCGGATAAGGCGATCGAGGTGAGGATCGGAATGGCGTCGCCGGTGATGATCTTGGCGGACCCGCCGCTTGGCGCCGAGATCCGCGGCTGGG
>DASXGQ010000191.1:0-1671 GCA_036488995.1 Caulobacteraceae bacterium | reverse complement strand
GCTCGGCGTCGTCGCCGGCATCACCCCGTTCAACTTCCCGGCGATGATCCCGATGTGGATGTTCGGCGTCGCCATCGCGGTGGGGAACAGCTTCATCCTCAAGCCCTCGGAGAAGGACCCGAGCGTCCCGGTCCGACTCGCCGAGCTGATGATGGAGGCCGGCGCGCCGGCGGGCGTGCTCAACGTGGTGCACGGCGATAAGGCGGTGGTTGACGCCATCCTCGAGCACCCGCTGATCCGCGCAGTGAGCTTCGTGGGATCGTCCGACATCGCCCATTATGTCTACGCCAAGGGCGCCGAGCACGGTAAGCGCGTGCAGGCGATGGGCGGAGCCAAGAACCACGGCATCGTCCTGCCCGACGCGGACCTCGACCACGCGGTGAAGGACCTCATCGGCGCGGCCTACGGTTCGGCCGGCGAGCGGTGCATGGCCCTGCCTGTCGTGGTTCCGGTCGGAGAGAAGACGGCGGAGGCCGTGCGCGAGCGGGTGCTGGCGGAGATCGACACCCTGAAGGTCGGGGTCTCCACAGATCCGGCGGCCCAGTACGGACCGCTGGTGACGGCCGCGCACAAGAAGCGCGTCGAGGACTACATCCAGCTGGGCGCCGACGAGGGCGCCGAACTCGTCCTCGACGGGCGTGGCTTCTCGCTGCAGGGCTACGACAAGGGCTTCTTCGTCGGGCCGACCCTGTTCGATCACGTCAAGCCGCAGATGAAGACCTACAAGGAGGAGATCTTCGGGCCGGTCCTGCAGATCGTCCGCGCCGGCTCGTTCGAGGAGGCGGTCACGCTGCCGTCCGAGCACGCCTACGGCAACGGCGTCGCCATCTTCACGCGCAACGGCCGCGCCGCCCGCGACTTCGCCGCCAAGGTCAATGTGGGGATGGTCGGGATCAACGTGCCGATCCCGGTTCCGGTCGCCTACCACACGTTCGGCGGCTGGAAGCGCAGCGCCTTCGGAGACGCCAACCAGCACGGAATGGAGGGCGTGCGGTTCTTCACCAAGGTCAAGACGGTGACCGCTCGGTGGCCGGAGGGCATGACCGAAGACAGCGCCTTCGTCATCCCGACGATGAAGTAGCGGCGGCCGGGGCTCACAAGGTGGACTTCACCCTCACAGAGGACCAGCAGGCGATCTTCGAGACCGCCAGCGCCTTCGCCGCAAGCGAGCTGGCGCCACATTCGGCCCAATGGGACGAGGAGAAGATCTTTCCGGTCGAGACCCTGCGAGCGGCGGCCGCGCTGGGCCTGGCGGGGATCTATGTGCGGGAAGATGTCGGCGGTTCGGCGCTAGGCCGCCTCGATGCGGCGTTGGTGTTCGAGGCGCTCAGCTATGGGGACGTCTCTACCGCCGCCTTCCTGTCGATCCACAACATGGCCTCGTGGATGATCGACCGGTTCGGCTCCGAGGCCTTGCGGGGCAAGTACCTGCCGCGCCTGACGACCATGGAGCTGATCGCCTCCTACTGCCTCACCGAGCCAGGGGCCGGCTCGGACGCTGCGTCCCTGCGGACGACCGCCCGGCGGGAGGGCGACGAGTATGTCCTCTCTGGAGCCAAGGCCTTCATCTCCGGCGCGGGAACCTCTGATGTCTACGTCGTGATGGCCCGCACAGGAGGCGAGGGGGCCGGCGGGGTCTCGACCTTCGTGGTGGAGAAGGGCTGGGCGGGT
>DASXGQ010000146.1:0-2494 GCA_036488995.1 Caulobacteraceae bacterium | reverse complement strand
CTCTCCGTCGCGTCGAACATCGCCATGCACGCCTTTATGCTCATATCCGGGCGCAGAGTCCGGTCACTGAGGGTGGCGAATCGCCCGACAAGGCCGTCAGCGTCTGGCTCGGCATAGGCCGCCGCCACGGGAATGATGCCTGCGTACCGGCCGTCAGAGTCCAAGGCGATGACGCGACGCGTCGATCCGAGCGGGAACCTTCGGCGGAATTCTTCCAGTTGCATGGAGGCGGGCGTCACGGCGGCGTCACGGCGCATCATCCGCCCCGCAGTCAGGGTGCGCAGCCATCCGACGTCATGGGCGCTCCGGATCGTCTCGCCTCGCAGGTGAAGGCGCCAAGTCGAGAACGAGTAGCCGAACGTCTCCCGGACCACGAGGCTGGCCACGATGGAAGCGGTCAGGGTCACCGCGGTTAGGCCGAAGTCCCCCGTGGTCTCAAGCACCAGGAACGACATGGTGAACGGACCGCCGATGATCGCCACCGCCAGAGCCCCCATGCCGACCAGCGAGGCGGTCAGGGGATCGATCCCGATGTGCGCTCCCATCGCATAGAGGCCGACGACGTAGAGCCGCCCCAGGAGAGACCCCAGGTAGAGCGAAGCGAAGAAGAGTCCGCCCCGAAAACCGAACCCGAGCGCGACCACACTCGCAGCAACCTTGGCGAGGAACAGCAGGGCCAGAGCCTGCAGGCCAAGGTCCGAGCGCATGTCCAGATGCATGGCTCCGTGACCGGCCGACAAGGTCTCGGGCTGGTAGAAGGCGATCACCGCCAGGAGCACCCCGCCGAGTGCCGGCCTCGCCCAGCGGGGGCTTGGCATACGTGAGGCGAAGCTCTCGCACAGCGCCACCATGCGCATGATCACGATGCCGGCGAGCGCGCAGACCAGCCCCAGTGTGGCGAACAGGAGGTAGTGGGAGACCGACAGGGCGTCCGTGACGGTCGTCCGCATCACAAGGTTGTCGACGTGCAGGATCCGGCTCATCAGCGCCCCCGCCAGGGCGGCGGCGACCACCGGGGCGATGTTGGCTGTCGTGTACGACCCGATCACGATCTCGAAAGCGTAGAAGGCGCCGGTGAGCGGCGCGTTGAAAGCGGCTGCGATCCCGGCCCCCGCGCCGACGCCGACGAATGTCCGAAGGTCGCTCCGCCGCAGGTTGAGTACGCCGCCCGTGAGGGACGCGAGCGCCCCGCCCATCTGGACGTAGGCGGCCTCGAGCCCCACCGAAGCTCCGAAGCCGTTGGAGCACAGGGTCTGGATCACGACGAAAATGCTGTCGCGGAGCGACATCCGCCCGCCGCGCAGGGCGTTGGCTTCCACCGGGTCGACCGGCGAGCCCGGCCTCCGACGGGACCACCAGAGGGTGACGAGTCCCAGGGTCAGGCCGCCCAGCGGCAGGACGGGGAGCCGCTCCACCGGCAGCCACGGGATGGTCGACAGCCGTATGTCAGGCGAGATGCCGTAAAGAACGACCTGAAGCGCGCGCGCCGCGGCGCTGATCGTCACCGTCGACAGTCCCGCGAGCGCGCCAACCCCGGCTGCGATGACCACCATCCACAGCTCGCTGGCGCGGATCCTTGCCCTGACGAAGGCGAGCGCCCTTCGGCCCAGGCGTCTCAGGTAGGCGGTCCCGCCCCCCGGCCGGATCTGGACCTCGACCGGCGCGGTCATGCCCGCACCCGGCGAAGTCGGGCCGTCGGGCGAGTCGGGGCGCCGGAGAGCATGGTCCGTTATCTACGCTGCCTTCTTGCGCGCTTCAAAACGCGATACGACGCGCACGCGCGCGGCTTCGTCAATTTGCAGGCTTGTCCGCCAGACGTCGGGCGAGCGCCTCCAGCGCAACCACCGTCGTCCAATTCCGCGCCGTGCCAATTGCGCCAAGTTCACGGTCGATCAGGGCGGTGGTCAGGCGCGAGCCCGCCACGCCGCCCACGTAATGGATGAAGAGCTCGCGCCCGACGAGTTCTACCCGTTCTCCAAGCCTCGCCGCCGCCCGGATCTCATCAAGGCGATCTCGCCTGGGGGTGCCGCTCGTGAATGTCACCAGCAGATGGGACGGTTCGCCGGAGGCGGCCTCGGCGAAGGGATTGGCGGCGATCGTGGCCGCCATGGCGGGCAGCGTCCGCACGACCACCGGAACCTCGATCCCGAGCTGCTGGGCGAGCGCCCTGCGAAGCGCCACTTCGATCGCCGCGCCTGCGCCTTCAGGCGCCAGGAAGACCAGATTCCCGCTCTGGAGGTAGGTGCGAGCTCCAACGAGTCCGAGGCCGGTCGCGATCTGGCGCAGCGCGTCCATCGCGATCCGGTTGCGCCCGCCGACATTGACGCCCCGCAGAAGGGCGACATGGCCGAGCGAGGCGCCTCCGGCGGCCATCCCGGCCTAGAGCAAACCCCACTCAGACGGAATCGTCTGAGTGGGGATGATTTGCTCTAGATTCAAAAGTCTAGAGCCTGATTCAACGTTCGCATCTGTCCCGTGCAAACGCATCAGGCTC
>DASXGQ010000135.1:0-16339 GCA_036488995.1 Caulobacteraceae bacterium | reverse complement strand
CCTCCGGCTGACAGATGGCTGCAGGTCGTCTAACGCGGGGCCTACCCCTGTGGCGGATCAATCAGGAAGGCGAGGACATGCGGACGGCGTTCATCGGTCTGGGCAATATGGGCTCGGGCATGGCTGCGGCGCTCGCCAGAGCCGGGCGCGAGGTGGTCGCCTTCGACCTCTCCGCAGAAGCGCTCGATCAGGCTCGCGCCGCGGGCTGCGAGGCGGCGGCGTCCGCCGCGGCCGCCGTGGCGGGGGCCGATGTCGTGATCACCATGCTCCCTGCCGCCCGCCACGTGAGTCAGGTCTGGCGCGAGACTGTGATCCCCGCCTCCCGGCCGGACGCCCTCCTCATCGACTGCTCGACGATCGACGTCGACACCGCCCGCTCGCTTGGCGAAGCGGCGCTCGCCGCGGGACGGGTCGCCGCCGACGCCCCGGTCTCAGGCGGGATCGCCGGCGCGCGCGATGGAACCCTGGCCTTCATGGTGGGGTGCCCTGAAGATCAGTTTGCTCGGATCGAGGCCGCCATCTCGCCGATGGCCCGCACCGTGATACGCGCCGGCGAGTCCGGCGCGGGTCAGGCGGCGAAGATCTGCAACAACATGATCCTCGGCGTATCCATGCTGGGCGTGTGCGAAGCCTTCGCCCTTGCCGAAAAGCTGTCTCTGGATCCGGAGCGTTTCTTCGAGATCGCCTCGAAATCGTCAGGCCAGTGCTGGTCGCTGACGAACTACTGCCCCTGGCCCGGACCGGTTCCTTCGGCGCCGTCGAATCGCGACTACCACGGAGGATTTCTGACGTCGCTGATGGCCAAGGATTTGAGGCTTGCGCAGGAGGCGGCCTCGCGCAGTGGCGCCGCAACGCCCTTAGGGGCTCAGGCCTTGGCGCTTTATGCGTTGTTCGAGGGCCTCGGCTATGGCCAGAGGGACTTTTCAGCCGTATTGCAACTGCTGCGCGGACGGCTCGCGGACCTGGCCTGAGCAGGTTGTCGCGCCCCTCGCGTCAACATCGCCGGAGGCTATGTCTAGCGTCATGAACTACAGGGCCGCCTTCGAGGCTGCGGTCGCCCAGGTGAAGAACGAAGGACGCTACCGCGTCTTCGCCGACCTGCAACGTCATTGCGGGAACTTCCCGACTGCGACCTGGACTCTTCCGTCTGGCGAGCAGCGCGACGTCACCGTGTGGTGCTCCAACGACTATCTTGGCCAGGGCCAGAATCCCGTGGTGCTCGAGGCGATGCACCAGGCCCTGCGCGATACGGGCGCGGGGTCAGGCGGCACCCGGAACATCTCCGGCACGACCCACCATCACGTCGAGCTCGAAGCCGAACTCGCCGACCTGCACGGCAAGGAAGCGGCCCTGCTGTTCACCTCGGGCTATGTCTCCAACGAGGCGGCCCTGGCGACGCTGCAGAGGATCATGCCCGGCCTGATCATCTTCTCCGACGAGTTGAACCACGCCTCCATGATCGCCGGCATCCGGCATGGCGGCGGTCCCCGGAAGATCTTCCGGCACAACGACCTCGCTCATCTCGAATCCCTGCTGGCGGAAGCGCCGGCGGACGCCCCAAAGCTGGTCGCCTTCGAAAGCGTCTACTCGATGGACGGCGATATCTCGGATATCGCGGGGACGGCCGCCCTGGCGAAGAAATACGGGGCGATGACCTACCTGGATGAGGTCCATGCCGTCGGCCTCTACGGCAAGCGGGGCGGCGGGGTCTCCGAACGCGATCGGGCGGCGGTCGACATCGACATCATCGAAGGCACGCTCGGCAAGTCGATCGGGGTGATGGGCGGCTACATCACCGGCGACGCGGTGGTCATCGACGCGATCCGCTCGTTCGCAAGCGGCTTCATCTTCACGACCTCGCTCCCGCCTGTGCTGACCGCTGGCGCCATCGCCAGCCTCCGCTGGCTCAAGGAGCACGACGAGGTTCGCGCCCGCCTGCATGAGCGTTCCTCGACCCTCAAGCGCCGCATGGCCGCCGCGGGCCTGCCTGTGATGCCGTCGGTGAGCCACATCGTTCCGGTGCTGGTGGGCGATCCAGTGCACTGCAAGCTGGTTTCGGACCTGCTGCTGAGCGAACACGCCATCTATGTGCAGCCCATCAACTATCCGACGGTGCCCCGGGGAACCGAGCGCCTTCGCTTCACGCCGTCTCCCTTCCACACCGACGAAATGATGGATCGGCTGGTGACCGCGATGGAGGGGCTCTGGACGCGGTGCAACGTGCAGCGGCTGGGCGGTCAAGCGGCCTGAAGTCCGGCCGAAGTCGAGACGAGAGCGAGGGATGGCGTCGGGGCGCCGTCCTGACTGAAGGGAGCGCAGATTGAACGTAATGACGAAGGCTGGCGCCGACGCGGCGGCGGCCCAAAAGGCGTCGGGACTGGATCCGGAGGTGTTCGGCGCCATCGGTCGCGAACTGCGTCGCCAGCAGGAGCAGATCGAGCTGATCGCCTCGGAGAACATCGTCTCCCGCGCGGTGCTCGAGGCGCAGGGTTCGGTCCTCACCAACAAGTACGCCGAGGGCTATCCAGGCCGCCGCTACTATGGCGGCTGCGAATTTGTAGATGACGTCGAGATCCTGGCCATCGAGCGGGCCAAGGCCCTGTTCGGAGCGGCCTGGGCCAATGTCCAGCCGCACTCCGGATCCCAGGCCAACCAGGCGGTCTTTATGGCCCTGATGTCACCCGGCGACACCTTCATGGGCATGGACCTCGCCGCCGGCGGCCACCTCACGCATGGCAAGTCGGTCAACCAGTCGGGCAAGTGGTTCCATCCCGTCGCCTATAGCGTGCGGACCCAGGACAACCTGATCGACTATGAGGCCATGGCGGAGACGGCGCTCGCCTGCCGGCCAAAAGTGATCATCGCCGGCGGCTCCGCCTACAGCCGGACGATCGACTTCGCGAAGTTCCGCGCCGCGGCCGACAGCGTGGGCGCCAAACTGATGGTCGACATGGCCCACTTCGCCGGGCTGGTGGCCGCCGGCGTCTTCCCCGACCCGCTGCCGCACGCACATGTCGTGACGACCACGACGCACAAGACCCTGCGCGGCCCGCGCGGAGGTCTGATTCTCTCGAACGACCCCAAGCTGGGAAAGAAGATCGACTCGGCGGTGTTCCCCGGCCTCCAGGGCGGCCCGCTTATGCACGTGATCGCCGCGAAGGCGGTGGCGTTTGGCGAGGCGCTCAGGCCCGAATTCAAGGTTTATGCGCGGCAAGTGGTCGAAAACGCCAGGGCGCTCGCCGATACCCTCGCCAGCCGGGGACTGGCGATCGTCTCGGGCGGCACCGACAGCCACCTGATGCTCGTCGACCTCCGGCCGAAGGGTGTCACAGGCAAGGCGGCTGAGGAGGCGCTCGAGCGCGCCGGCATCACCTGCAACAAGAACGGCATTCCCTTCGATCCCGCCCCGCCCGCGGTGACATCCGGACTGCGCCTTGGATCGCCGGCGTGCACCACGCGGGGTTTCGGGCCCGACGAGTTCCGCAAGGTTGGCCTGCTGATCGTCGAGGTCGTCGAGGCCCTGGCGCGCGCCGGCGAGGCGGGCGATCCTGAGGTCGAGGCGCGGGTGCGGCGCGAGGTGCTGGACCTCACCGCCCGATTCCCCATCTACGCCGACTGAGCCGTCTATTCGGCGACGAGGAAGGCAGGAACCCAATTGCGCTGTCCGTTCTGCGGCGAGCCGGAAAGTCAGGTCAAGGACAGCCGACCCACCGAGGACGGGGCGGCGATCCGACGTCGGCGCCTGTGTCCTCAGTGCGGAGGCCGCTTCACCACCTTCGAACGCGTCCAATTGCGGGAACTGACGATCCTCAAGCGTTCGGGGCGCCGGACGCCTTTCGACCGCGAAAAGCTGGTGCGCTCGATCACTGTGGCTACGCGCAAACGCCCGATCGATCCTGATCGCATCGAGCGCATGGTGAGCGGTATCGTGCGCCGGCTCGAGAGCCTGGGCGAAACCGAACTGCCCTCGCATGTGGTGGGCGAGATGGTGATGAAGGCGCTCAAGGCCCTCGATGAGGTCGCCTATGTTCGCTACGCGTCGGTCTACCGCGATTTCCGCCAAAGCGAGGATTTCGCGCGCTTCCTCAGCGACGAGGGCCTCTCCGACGAGATCGGTTCCGATGATGCCGACGCGGTGACCACGACGGAAGGCGCCCGGTGAGCAGGCCCGTTCACCAGGCCCGGTCGGTCGCCAGGCTCGCTGCCGTCCAGGCGCTTTACCAGATGGAGATCTCAGGCGCTGGCGTGGAGACCGTGGTGCGCGAGTTCGACGCCCACCGCTTCGAACGTGACCTGGAAGGCCAGCGACTGGCGGAGGCGGACGAGGCGTTCTTCGCTGAGTTGCTGCGTGGCGCGGTGGAACGCCGCGCCAAGATCGACGAATTGATCGCCGAACGGCTGGCCGAGGGATGGCGTCTGGACCGGCTCGACGCGACGGCGCGGGCGATCCTGCGTTGCGGCGTCCATGAGCTGACCGCCGCCTCGACGCCGACGCAGGTGGCGATCGATGAGTATGTCGAGATCGCAAAGTCGTTCTTCGGCGTGGGACCCGAGACGGCATTCGTGAACGCCGTGCTCGATCAGACCGCGCGCCATGCCCGCGCCCCCTGACGAGTTCGCCTGGATCGATCTGATCAGGCCGCTCACGCGCGCTGATCCACGGGCGCTCGATCTGTTGGACGACGTCGCGATCGTGCCGGGGCGACAGGGGTTCGAACTCGTCGTTTCCGCCGACGCCATGGTCGAGGGCATCCATTTCCTGGCCGACGAAAGGCCGGCGACAATCGCCAAACGCCTGCTCCGCACCAGCCTCTCCGATCTGGCGGCCAAGGCGGCCAAACCCTTCGGGTATTTCCTGACCACGGCCTGGCCCCAGGGGCGGCCGATGGGGTGGAAGACGGCGTTCGCAGAAGGTCTTCGCGAGGACGGCGACGAGTTCGGCGTCGCCCTTCTGGGCGGCGACACTGTCGCCACGGACGGTCCGTTGGTCCTGAGCGCGACGGTGCTGGGCTGGGCGAGGGCAGGGGCGGCGGTGTTGCGTTCAGGCGCCCGAGTCGGCGATCGGCTCATGGTGTGCGGCGTGATCGGGGATGGACTGCTGGGCCTGCGCGCGGCGCGGGGCGAGATCGCCGATCCGGGCGGGCGGCTCGCCGCCCACTATCGAACGCCGCGGCCCTGGCTGGCCCTCCGCGAACCGCTTGGGCGCTACGCCAGAGCCGCCGCCGACGTATCGGACGGTCTGCTGGCGGACGCTGGGCATATTGCGAGGGCGAGCCACGTGAAGGCCCTCATCCGGCTCGAGGCCTTGCCGCTTTCCATCGGCGCCGCGGCATGGCTCTCCGAAGAAGTAGAAGAGGCCCACGCCCGACGGGATCTCGCATCCGGCGGAGACGACTACGCCATTGTTTGCGCGGTCTCTCCGGGGGATGAGGAAGCCTTCAGAACGGCCGCGATTTCTGTCGGCGCTCCCGTCGCGACAGTGGGCGAACTGATCGAGGGACAGGGCGTCGAGGCGACCTTCCATGGCGGCCAAATTCACGGCGGCTCGCTGGGTTGGGCCCACTGACCTCACGCATGTGGTGCGTTGACGCGCCCTGGATTTGACGGCATTGCCCGGCCATCGACGCGTAGCAGGACTCACCCTGCGAGCGATCCAGACAGCCGATGAGCGGCTGCGCCGCCGACCTGCCGGTCGCCGGGAGAGGCGTTTAGGGAGGTCGGGCCGCAGCCCGGGGGAGATGGGATGGGTTTGAATACGAGTCTCGTACTGGGGTTGGTGATCGTCGCCGGACTCCTGGCCGTGCTGTACGGGATCGTGCAGACGGCGGCCCTGCTTCGCGCCCCGGCCGGGAATGCGAAGATGCAGGAGATCGCTGCGGCGATTCAGGAAGGCGCGCAGGCCTATCTGCGTCGCCAATACGCGACCATCGCGATGGTCGGCGTCGTCATCCTCCTGATCATCTTTTTCCTGATCGGCTGGCGCGAGGCGCTCGGCTTCCTGATCGGCGCCATCCTTTCGGGCGCGGCAGGCTTCGCGGGCATGCTGATCAGCGTGCGGGCCAACGTCCGCACCGCGCAGGCGGCCTCCGAAGGCCTGGCCAAAGGCCTTTCCCTGGCGTTCCGCTCAGGTGCAGTCACCGGGATGCTGGTGGCCGGCTTCGCCCTTTTGGGCGTCACCGGCTATTTCATGATCCTCACCGGCCCGATGGGCCTGGAGATCACCAGCCGCGACGTCGTCGACTCGCTGGTCGCCCTCGGGTTTGGCGCCTCGCTCATCTCGATCTTCGCCCGACTTGGCGGCGGCATCTTCACCAAGGGCGCCGACGTGGGCGGGGACATGGTGGGCAAGGTCGAGGCGGGTATCCCCGAAGATGACCCGCGCAACGCCGCCACCATCGCGGACAACGTGGGCGACAATGTCGGCGACTGCGCCGGCATGGCGGCCGACCTCTTCGAGACCTATGCGGTGACGACCGTGGCCACCATGGTTCTGGCGGCGATTTTCTTCCGCAACACCGAGGCCGTCGTGAACATGATGCTGCTGCCGCTCGCGGTCTGCGGCGTCTGCATCATCACCTCGATCATCGGCTCCTTCGCCGTCCGGCTGGGACGCAACAACAACATCATGGGCGCCCTCTATCAGGGCCTGATCGTCACCGGCGTGCTCTCGATCGGAGCGGTCTGGTGGGTGATGCAGTCGCTGGTGCCGCACGACGGCGTTCAGGTGGGCGAGAAGCTGGTCACGCCCATGGCGCTGTTCCTCTGCGGACTGGTCGGCCTGGGCGTGACCGCGCTCATCGTCGTCATCACCGAGTACTACACCGGCACCAACTTCCGGCCGGTCAAGTCGATCGCCAAGGCCTCGGTCTCCGGCCATGGAACCAATGTCATCCAGGGGCTCGCCATGTCCCTGGAAGCCACGGCGGCGCCTGCCCTGGTGATCATCGTCGGGATCATCCTGACCTACCAGCTGGCGGGCCTCTTCGGCATCGCCATCGCCACCACCACCATGCTGTCCCTGGCGGGCTTCATCGTGGCTCTCGACGCCTTCGGGCCTGTCACCGACAATGCTGGCGGCATCGCCGAGATGGCGGGCCTGCCCAGAGAGGTGCGTGTTTCCACCGACGCCCTCGACGCCGTCGGCAACACGACCAAGGCGGTCACGAAGGGATACGCCATCGGGTCGGCGGGTCTTGGCGCCCTGGTGCTTTTCGCCGCCTACACGCAGGACCTAAAGTTCTTCGCGGCCAACTCCGACGCCTCGCCCTACTTCGCGGGGATGGGCGACGTCGCCTTCGACCTCTCGAACCCCTACGTGGTCGTCGGGCTGCTCTTCGGCGGTCTGCTGCCATTCCTTTTCGGGGGTCTGTCGATGACCGCCGTGGGCCGGGCCGCCGAATCGGTGGTCGCCGAGGTTCGTCGGCAGTTCAAAGAGAACCCCGGCATCATGACCTACGAGAGCAAGCCGGAGTACGGGCGCGCAGTGGACATCCTGACCCGCGCCGCCATCCGCGAAATGATCGTGCCTTCGCTGCTGCCGGTCGTTTCGCCAGTCCTGCTGTTCTTCGTCATTCGGGTGATCGCGGGCAAGTCGGACGCGTTCTCGGCCCTGGGCGCCATGCTGGTGGGCGTGATCGTGACCGGTCTCTTCGTGGCCATTTCGATGACCTCGGGGGGCGGCGCGTGGGACAACGCCAAAAAGCTGATCGAAGAGGGTAACTACGGGGGCAAGGGCTCCGAGGCGCACAAGGCCGCGGTGACCGGCGATACCGTCGGCGACCCCTACAAGGACACGGCTGGCCCGGCCGTGAACCCGATGATCAAGATCACCAACATCGTGGCGCTTCTTCTGCTGGCGGTCCTCGCCCACCACGGCTGACGCCGACGAACTCCTCCCTCCCGTTCGCGGGAGGGAGGAGCGTCGTATCGCTTTGAGGCAAGGCACGGGGCGCGACGAAATCGGCGATTCCGCCTTCACCCTGCTTCGTCGCGCGTCGTCGATTGTGGAGGGCGGATAACGCCCGAAAGCCTTACGGCCCGGCGGGACCGCCGCCGTGGGTGCCCGGATTGACCTCTTGCGGCGGCAACGCGCCTGCGGCGCTGATGCTGCCCAGCAACTGTTCGAGCACCGTCATTTCACGGCCGCGGGTAGGCGTCTCCCTGTCGTTGTAGGAGATCACCCGGCCATCCTTCAGTGTGTAGTTGCGGATGTCGGTGACCTTGTCGCCGTTCTTGTCGAAGACGATCGCCGTGACGTCGCGACGCGTCACGCGGGGACGATAGAAGCCGGTCGTCTCGGACGTCTGCGACAGATAGAACCAGGTGTTCTTGTCAAACGTCGACACCACGGTGGGTGAGCCCAGCTTCGACTGGACCGTGGCGCGCGAATCGTCGCCGACCTTGATCTCGGAAGGCGAGTGGTCGATCGCCTGAAAGCCCTGATAACTGTTGACCGGGGTGCAGGCCGCGGCTCCCAGGAGGCTCAGCGCCGCGAGGCCGGCGAGCGGCTTTACCGTCATGCGTTCACTCGAATGGACAAAGAGAGGTTCCCCGGTTCGCCTTTGACCTACGTCCGGGCCACACCTATTTCAATCGGTTCGATGACACCATCTCCTCAAGGCGGAAACGAGGCTTCGCGCCCATGCTGAAGCTCCTGCGCCGCCCCTCCACCTCGCGCTTGGCCGCCGATCGTCTGCACGCTGCCGCCGTGACCCAGGCCCGCAGTCCCGCGCTTTACGCCCTGATGGGCGCTCCCGACACGATCGAGGGGCGATTCGAACTGCTCTGCGCCCACGTGATCCTCCTGCTCGATCGGTTGAAAGGGGCCGGAGAACCCTTTCGAGAGACGAGGCAGAGCCTGTTCGACGTCTTCGTAAGCCATCTGGACGGGGCCATGCGCGAGATGGGCGTCGGCGACCTTGCCATGGGCAAGCGGATGCGCCGGCTCGGCGAAGCCTTCTACGGCCGGCTGCAAGCCTATGAGGGAGCCTTCGCTGCGCTTCCCGAGCGCTCCGCCCTCGAAGCGGTCGTCGCCCGCACCATACTGGACGGCTGCGACACAAGGCCCGCGGATTTGGCGGCCTATCTCATCGCGGCCCGTCTCGCCCTCGCGGCGCAGGACACGTCCGCGCTGGTCAAGGACGGTCCCTGTTGGCCAGCGCCGTGACCAAAACTGCGCCCTGGCGCGTCATTGAACCCTGGCCGCGGGCGGGGTCGCGCGAGCGGCGTGTCGTCCTGGAAGCCGACGCCCACGTGCGCGAACGGGTCGCAGCATGGCTCCATGTGGAGTCTGTCGAGCGGCTCAGGCTCGAAGCCGTGCTGCGCCCTTGGCTCGACGGTCTGCAAGTCGTTGGGGAACTCGATGCGGCGGCCGGCAGAGTCTGCGGCGTCACGCTCGATCCATACGAGGAGGTCGTCCGCGAACTGCTCGACCTGCGCTTCCTCCCTCCCGGCAGTCCCAATCTGCCTGCCGACGAGACGGGCGAGGTGTCGGTCGAGTTGGATGCGCAAGACCCGCCGGAAGCTGGCGACGTGGAAGGCGTTGACCTTGGAGCGGTGGCGCTCGAGTCGCTGTCGCTGGGTTTGTCTCCTTTCGCGAGAAAGCCTGGAGCTGCTTTCGAGGCGCCTGCTCCGGAGAACGAGCCTTCGCCCTTCGCCGCCCTGGCGTCACTGAAGGCCCGGCGCCCGGATGCAAGCTGAATTGCGTCAAGGGGTCCACACCTGGAAGGACGAGCCGGGTTGCATCCGTAGATTCCCTCTATATCGTCCGCCTCGCCTTGCCGCACTGGAGGTCCTGAGGGGACTGGAACCGCCATCGTGTCCGACCCCCTGGTGATTTCGGTCGACGCAATGGGTGGCGACCACGGGCCGCCCGTCATCGTTCCGGGCGTCGCCGAGGCGGCTGCTTCGGGCGCGCTCGGCGATGCGCGCTTCCTCCTCCACGGTGACGCAGAGGCGATCGAAGCTGCGCTCGCGCGCACCTCCGCCCGTCGCGACCTCTTTGAGGTGAGACACACCGCCCTTGTCGTTCCCATGGAGGCCAAGCCGGCGCAGGCCATGCGTCGCGGCAAGGGCACTTCGATGTGGAACGCCGTCGAGAGCGTGCGCTCGGGCGAGGCGTCAGCAGCGGTTTCGGCCGGCAACACGGGCGCCCTGATGGCGATCTCGCGCCTGTTGCTGCGCATGGTCGGCGACCTCGAGCGGCCAGCCCTGGTCGCCAGCTGGCCGACGCTCTCGGGCGTGACGTCCGTCCTGGACGTGGGCGCCAACGTGATCTGCGACACCGACCGGCTCGTCGAATTCGCGATCATGGGCGCAGCTTTCCACCGAGTCCTGCACGGCGTGGCCAGACCAACGGTTGGCGTGCTCAACGTCGGCACCGAACATGAGAAGGGTCATGACGAGGTGCGTGGCGCGGACCGGGTCCTGCGAGAGCAGACGCTCGGGCTCGACTATCACGGCTTCGTCGAGGGTGACGATATCGCCAAGGGCACGGTCGATGTGGTGGTCACCGATGGATTCACCGGCAACGTCGCGTTGAAGACCGCCGAAGGCCTCGCCCGGTTCTTCCGCGCCGAGTTGCGCCGTACCCTTACCGAAGACACCTTCGCCCGGGCCGGGGCGCTGGTGGCGAGCGGGGCCTTACGCAAGATGAGTGCGCGGTTGAACCCAAGCACCGTCAACGGCAGCCCTTTCCTCGGCCTCACCGGTGTGGTTGTGAAAAGTCACGGCAGTGCGGACCCCCACGGTGTCGCCAACGCCGTCCGACTCGCGGCAACCCTGGCGTCCGGCGGCTTCGTCGCGGAGATCGCCACCCATCTTGGCGGACGCGGCGGTTCGCCGGGAAAAGCTGACACAGAGAGAAGCGTAGCGTGACAACGGCGGGACGGTCCGTGTTGACGGGGGTGGGAGCCTACCTGCCCCCGAACATCGTGACGAATGATGATCTGGCGCGAATCGTCGACACCAGCGACGCCTGGATCTACGAGCGGACCGGCATCCGTTCGCGCCGTCAGGCGCCGTCCGACCAGCCTGTCTCCGAGCTCGCGGTCGCCGCAGCTCGCGAGGCCCTTGCCGCGGCGGGCAGGACCGCGGCTGAAGTGGACCTCATAATCGTCGCCACGACGACGCCCGATCATACCTTTCCGGCGACCGCGACGATCGTCCAGCGCAAGCTCGAAGCGCCGGTGGGCATCGCTTTCGATGTCCAGGCGGTCTGCTCGGGGTTCGTCTACGCCTTGGCAGTCGCCGACGGTTTCGTCAGTCGCGGCCAGAGCCGGTGTGCGCTGGTGATCGGCGCCGAAGTGATGACGCGCCTGATGGATTGGACGGACCGCGGCACCTGCGTCCTCTTCGGCGATGGAGCGGGCGCGGTCGTCCTGGAGCCTGGTCCGGACACGGGGTCCACGGGCGACAGAGGGATACTTGGTTTCTCCCTGCGGGCGGATGGAACCAAGCAGGACCTTCTCTTCGTCGACGGAGGTCCCTCGACCACCGGCACGGTGGGCAAGCTGCGGATGCAGGGGAACCAGGTCTTTCGCCACGCCGTGGTCAACATCAGCGAGGCCGTCGTGGCCGCCGCCTGCGCCGCCGGCGTGCCTCTCCCCGACATCGACTGGTTCATTCCGCACCAGGCAAACCAGCGGATCCTGGACGGGGTGGCCAAGCGGCTAGGGATTGACCCGTGCCGGGTCATTTCGACGGTGGCCGAGCATGCCAACACGTCCGCGGCGTCCATCCCGCTGGCGATGGCGCAAGGCGTATCCGATGGTCGAATCCGCGAGGGGGACCTTCTGCTGCTCGAAGCCATGGGCGGCGGGCTGACCTGGGGCGCTGTTGTCCTTCGCCTGTAAGCCGTAAGCGGCCTTAGGGCCTCGCAAACTGTTCACTCTCGTTCACTTGACGACCCGCGAGCGGAAAGGCACGTTGTGTGTCTTGGGGGGCATATGAAGTCCAGGACTCTCACACGCGCAGATCTCACAGACGCCCTTCATGAACATGTCGGGCTGACGCGACACGACTGCTCGCATCTTGTCGAGCAGACCCTCGACCTCATCGCAGAGGCGATGGAGCGCGGGCAGACGGTAAAGCTCTCCGGGTTCGGCGTTTTTCAGGTCCGGGCCAAACGCGAGCGTGTCGGTCGCAATCCTAAGACTGGCGCCCCAGCCACTATCGCGCCGCGCCGCGTTATTGGTTTTAGGGCGTCACAGGTTCTCAAATCGCGCATCGAGCGCGCGCTGAGCCAATAAGCGGAGCCGTGACCAAGGGCCCGGAAGCATTCCGCACAATCTCCGAAGCGGCTGACGCCGTGGGTGTGGGCCCGCACGTTCTGAGATTCTGGGAAACCCGCTTCAGTTTCATCCGCCCGCTGAAGCGGGCAGGGGGCCGAAGGTTCTATCGTCCCCGTGACGTGGCGATGCTCTGCGAGGTTCGCCGCCTGCTCCACGACGAAGGGTACTCGATAAGATCGGTGCAGAAGCTGTATCGCGAAGGCGGGCTCAAGCGCACCGCGAGCGACGCCGCGTCGTCTCCGCCAGAAGCTTCCAATCTGACGCGTCATCATCTGGAGAGCGCGTTGAACGATCTCAATCGCGCCCGCACGCGCCTGCAAGCCGTGATCGATCGGCCGGCCTGAGAGCCATTGCCGCCTACAATATCGCTCTCTATAAGGGCGCTCCCTCGCGGCGGAGCGTGGCGCAGCCTGGTAGCGCACTTGACTGGGGGTCAAGGGGTCGCAGGTTCAAATCCTGTCGCTCCGACCATTCGCCCGAAACGGGCGAGCGAAGGGTAGTCGAGGACGAGATCCAAGATGATCGGAATCTCCTCCACGGTTTCGAGCCGGACGGCCGCGCCTACTGCGGCTCCAGACCGCTCGAAGCCGGTGGCGATCTGGCTCTTCGTCGTGGCGGTGATGGTCCTGGCCATGGTGGTGGTTGGAGGCGCGACACGCCTCACGGGCTCCGGCCTTTCGATCACCGAATGGAAGCCGATCATCGGCGCGATTCCGCCGCTGAGCACGGCGGCCTGGGCGGACGCCTTCGACAAGTACCGTCAGAGCTCCCAGTATCACCTGATCAATCAAGGCATTACGCTCGAGCACTTCAAGATCCTGTTCTGGTGGGAGTGGGCGCACCGCCTGCTGGGTCGCACGGTGGGCATGGTCTTCGCCCTGCCGTTCGTCGCGTTCGTCGCAACGCGGAGCCTGCCGCGCCGACTGCTTGGCCGCTGCATGGGCTTATTTGCTCTGGGCGGCCTGCAGGGATTCGTTGGCTGGTGGATGGTCGAAAGCGGCCTCGAAGGGCGCGCATCGGTCGAACCGGAGCGTCTCGCCACACATCTTGGGGTCGCCCTGTTCCTCTTCGGCGCTCTCGTGTGGACTGGACTCGAGGCGTGGAATGGGGAGGGAAGGGCGCGTCGTTCGGACGGCTGGACCCTTGCGGGGAGTCTGTTCGCCGCAGGCGTCTTCATCCAGTGCCTGATGGGCGCTCTGGTGGCGGGAAATCACGCGGGCCTGATCGATGGCGATTGGCCACTGATGGCGGGGCGCTGGTTTCCTGAGGATTATTGGCAAGGCGGCGTCTGGGCCACATTCGCCCATGGGCTCGCGGCCGTTCAGTTCGACCACCGTATCGTCGCTTATGCGCTGCTGATCGCGACGGTCGCCCTCGCGGTTGCGGCGGTCCGGTCCCGCGCCGCGCCAGGAGCGATCCGGCTGCTGGCCTTCGCCGCCCTGGCGGACGCCTGTCTTCAGGCTGTCCTGGGGATCGCGTCACTTTGGTTGAGCGTCCCCCTGACCCTGGCGCTGGCGCACCAGGCTAACGCCGTGTCGCTTCTGGCGATCGCAGTGTCCCTGGCCTGGCGCGCACGCCGAATTTGACCGGTATCATTTTACCGTATCGAAAAAAGAGTGAAAAACCAAAGTTTAACGGGAGCCACCGATCAGTTGGAGAGGTTTGGTCGTTGACACGCCCGGCGCGACCCTATAGCAGCCCGCCTTCCATTGCGGGCGCGCCTCCGGGGCCGCGCCTCCCGATCGACGGGAATTCGAGAGATGACCACCAAGACCACGACCTACCTGAAGGGAGAGAGCGTCGAAAAGCGCTGGATCCTCGTGGACGCTGAAGGCGTCGTCGTCGGCCGCCTGGCCTCGTTCATCGCCATGCGCCTGCGTGGCAAGCATCGGGCGGACTACACACCCAATGTCGACTGCGGCGACAACGTTGTGG
The DNA here is from genome assembly GCA_036488995.1 of Caulobacteraceae bacterium. Lineage (GTDB taxonomy): Bacteria > Pseudomonadota > Alphaproteobacteria > Caulobacterales > Caulobacteraceae > Acaudatibacter. The sequence continues at coordinate 2,114 of DASXGQ010000135.1, read as the reverse complement.
TCATCAATGCCGACAAGGTGAAGTTCACCGGGCGCAAGCTCGACCAGAAAACCTATCACTGGCACACCGGCTATCCCGGCGGGATCAAGTCGCGCACGGCCGAAAAGGTCCTGGGCGGCCGCTTCCCCGAGCGGGTCCTCGAAAAGGCGGTGGAGCGGATGCTCCCCAAGGAAAGCCCGCTGGCGCGTAAGCAGCTGACGCATCTGAAGCTCTATGCCGGCGCCGAACACCCTCATGAAGCGCAGTCGCCCCAAAAGGTCGACTTCGCGGCCCTGAACGCCAAGAACGCCCGGAGCTAATGTCGATGAGCGACACCCACAGCCTGAGCGCGCTCGCCCAGCTCTCCCCCACCGCGGTGGCCGAGGCGCCCGCCGAACCGAAGATCGACAGCCAGGGCCGCGCCTACGCGACCGGCAAGCGCAAGAACGCGGTCGCCCGCGTGTGGATCAAGCCCGGCCGCGGTCAGATCACCATCAACGACCGCGACCAGGAAGAGTACTTTGCTCGTCCGGTCCTGCGGATGATGATCGCCCAGCCGCTACAGGTGACGGACCGTCTCGGCCAGTTCGATATCGTCGTCACGGTCGAGGGCTCGGGGCTTTCGGGCCAGGCCGGCGCCATCCGCCATGGCCTGTCCAAGGCGCTCACCTACTATGAGCCGGGCCTGCGGGCCGTGCTCAAGCCGCACGGCTTCCTCACCCGCGACTCGCGCGTGGTCGAGCGCAAGAAGTACGGCCGAGCCAAGGCGCGCCGCAGCTTCCAGTTCTCCAAGCGCTAATCCTCTCCGGAGGGCGTCGTGAGGCCGACCGTCTTCATCGATGGGGAGGCCGGCACCACCGGCCTTCAAATCCGCGACCGGCTCGCCGACCGTGCGGACCTGGAACTGGTCAGCATCGATCCGGCGCGTCGCAAGGATGCGCAGGCCCGCGCCGAGCTGCTGAACGGCGTCGACGCGGTGATCCTGTGCCTGCCGGACGACGCGGCGCGCGAGGCGGTGGGCCTGATCCGAAATCCCGCCGTGCGGGTGATCGACGCCTCCACGGCGCATAGGACGGCGCTGAGCTGGACTTATGGATTTCCCGAACTCGAGCCGGGCCGTGATCGCGAGATCGCCGGGGCGTCGCGCGTGTCCAACCCTGGTTGCTGGGCCACGGGCTTCCTCGCCCTCGTGCGACCGCTCGTGCGTGCTGGCCTCGTTCCCGTCGACTGGCCGCTGAGTGTCCACGGAGTGTCCGGATACAGCGGAGGCGGCCGCTCGATGATCGCGGAATTCGAGGATCCAACCTCGTCCGGTTTCACCTCGACCGCCTATCGCGCCTACGCGCTTGGACTGACGCACAAGCACCTGCCCGAAATGAGCGCCCATGCCGGCCTGAAGCAGGCGCCGGTGTTCTGCCCGGCCGTGGGTCGCTTCCCGCAGGGCATGATCGTCGAAGTTCCCCTGGCGCTGTCGGCGCTCCCGGCAGCGCCGCAGATCGAGGCCATCCATGCAACGATGGCGCAGGCCTATGCCGGCGTCTGCGCGGTGCGCGTGGAATCGCGCGAGGTGTCGGCTGCTCTGGGTGTGGTCGAAGCTGAAGCCCTTGCGGGTCGGGACGACATGGTCCTGCACGTGTTCGGCTCACCCTCGACCGGGCAGGCGCGTCTGACGGCCGTGCTCGACAATCTGGGAAAAGGCGCCTCGGGCGCCGCCGTGCAGAACCTCGAGCTGATGCTTGGTCTCTCCAAGCCGCAGGATGCGTCGTCTCACGTGGAATTGAGACAGACGGCGTAACCACGGGGCGAGGCGCGACGTAACAGGGACATGATCACGTCCTCAGCCCTCAATCGTCGCTTGTTCCTGGCGTCTGCCCTCGTAGCGCCTGCTCTGGGACGATGGACACCGGCGGCCGCGGCGGACGCCTGGAAGAATTCGCCCTATCGCGCCATCACCGACGCCGAGTGGAAGCAACGCCTTCCGGAGCTTTCCTATCTGGTGTTGCGCCACGAAGGCACCGAGCGCCCTTACACCAGCCCCCTACTCGATGAGCACCGGAACGGGGCATTCGCGTGCCTGGGGTGCGGCCTGCCGCTCTTTCGCTCCGCGTGGAAGTACGACTCCCACACCGGCTGGC
>DASXGQ010000121.1:0-17046 GCA_036488995.1 Caulobacteraceae bacterium | reverse complement strand
CAGCCTGCGCCAGGTGAAGCAGGCGCTGGCGGGCGACACGCAGAGCCTGGAGCCCGCCCTGGCCGCGCATCAGGGGCGGATCGAGGCGCAGCTCGGCCAGCTCTCGACGGTGATTCAGGCTGTGCGGCGGCTGCGGGAGGGTCTGGCGCAGGGCAAGGCGCCGGCGATCGCCGACCTCGCGCGCCTGGCCGCCCCGGCCGCCGAGCCCATCGTCGCCTTCGAGCTTCCCTGGCCCTGGGGCGGTGAGCTGTTCGAGCTGCGCCAGATGCGGGCCCTCAACTACATCATCGGTCCCCTGGGCAGCGGAAAGACGCGACTTGGCAAGCGACTGGCCGAGACCCTGCCGGGCGCGGCGTTCCTGGAGCTCGACCGGACCGCCGACGGCGCCGCGGCCGCCAAAGCGGCGTTCGGCGCGGACCCTGCCCTCGCAGCGCGGTGCGGGGCCGTCCTCGCGTGGCTCGCCGAAGAAGGCGCGAACGTCAGCGACGCCCTGATCGCCCTCGTCGCCGGCCTCGAGGCCGAGGGCCCGTCCGTCCTGGTGATCGACGTGATCGAATACGGCCTCGACGAAGCTACTCAGGAGGCCGTGGCCGCGCACCTGCGCCGTCGTGGCCCCGGCGAGCGCCCCCTGTTCATCCTGACGCGCTCGTCCGCGATCCTCGACCTCGCCGCCGTGGGGCCGGACGAGACGCTCATCCTGTGCCCGGCCAATCACAGCCCGCCGACGCCGGTGACGCCCGTCCCGGGCGCGCCCGGCTACGAAGCCGTGGCCACCTGCCTGGCCGAGCCCGCGGTCAGGGCCAGGACCGAGGGGACGATCGCCTGGCGGCCGAACGCGGCGTGATCTGTCAGAAAGCACGGGCCGCCTCCCCCGCGAGGGCGGCGACTCCTCAAGCAACCGAATTTCTACTTCATGTGAGGAGCGAGCGCCCCCCACCCGCCTGCGGGAGGGGGCGGAAAGTGTGGCACGCAGACGCTGACCCAGCCCTCGGGCTGAGGGGGGCACGGGGCGATGTAGAACCCGACCGGAACAAACACTTCGCCCTGCTGATCTGGCGTGACCTGCATTTGGGTCGTTTTGATCAATCTAACCGCTTGGAGGCCAAATTCCGCGCCGGGTGGACCCTCTTCGGCGACTGTGCAGTCCTTCAAAAGTCCGTGTGGGTCCGCTTGACAGCGGGCGACGCCAAAGCCGGCGATCGCCGACAATAGGGCTCGTTCTGGGTAGAGCACCGGAAGATCGTGTCGTGGCTTGTTGATCCCGTAGTGGGGATAGACAACGAAGCGGACCCGCAGGGCCTGGACCGACGGGGCGGTCGAGCCGTCGGTCGACGTCACATGCTTGATGTCAGCCGCCTTGACCCCGGAAGAGCACGCGACGGAATCGAGCGCTGCGGATCCGGTGCTCGTGACTACCTGGCAGGTACCGACCGCGCCGGTGCGATCGACGGCGAGGACCAGGTCGGCGACCGGACGCCCCGTCACGCCAGCGGGCATGCGTTCGAGGCTCAACTCGATGTCGGGATATGCCGCATCAACAGTCGCGACACCGCTTGGCCAAGTCACCTCCAGATCGACGACGCCATAGGCTGCAGCGCCCTGCAGGTCCGCGGCGGGCGTGAAGCGCGCCGCTTGGAGCGCCGCGCAACCCTTGGCGTCCAGCCCCGGATAGAAGCTGGTCGCCTGCAGCCGGCAATCCACGACCTCGCCGGACGGAGAGACCGTCACGGTGAAGCCGGACACGGCTTCGCCATTGCGCGGAAGTTGGGAGGGCGCGTGGACCGGCGCGGCCGGAGCCGACACAAGCTGCGGGAGCGCGACGGCGAGGCCGACCAGCACGCTCAGCACTAGCGCAGCCCCATCTGTGCGAACTCCTCGCGGGTCTGCGGCCGACCCTTGAGCGCCGCGGCGATGTCCCTGGCGCTGTCAGCGGAGCGGCCAAGGCGCGCTTCCGCAAGGCCGCGGCCATACAGGGACTCGTACTGGTCCGGCTTGGCCGTGAGCGCAGCGTCATAGGCTGCGAGCGCGTCGGGGTAGCGTCCGAGCCGAAGCAGCACGAAGGCGCGGCTGTCGAGGGTGGCCGCTTCGTTCGGCCGGAGCTTCAGCGACGCGTCGCAAAGGGCGAGCGCGCCGTCGAGCTCCATGTTCTCGACGGCGAGGTCGTAGCAGATATTGTTCAGTTCGAGCGGATCCAGCGTGGTCGCCGTCAGACCGGTGACGATCGACTCCGCTTCGGCCGCACGGCCAAGGCGATGCAGCAAGATGAGCCGTCTCACGCGCAGGCCTGAGTCCTTCGGTGCGGCCTGGATGGCCTTCTCGCAGTCGGCAAGCGCCGTTTGCGGTCGCCACTTCGACGTCACTTCCGAGCTGCAGAGAAAGCCTGGATCGGGCGCTGCATCGCCGGTCGCGGCATGCGCCTTGGCAAAGTCTGCGTCCATTTCCGCCGTATGGCCCAGTTGGCCTTCGATCTGGGCCCGTATGGGGAGGAGCTTACCCACGAGTTCGGGGTGTTCTTTCACCAGACGCTCCGTCAGCGGGAGGGCCACTGCGAAGTCCCGGCGGAACATGGCCGCGTCCGCCTTCCAGACCTGGGCGTCCAAGTCGTCCGGAGCCAGCTTCAGGGCGGCGTCGACGTCGGCGTTCGCGGCCGAACTGGCAAAGCCCCCATCGATCTCAGCCCGCTGAAGCCAGGCGGCCGCAGTGGGCTGCACACGGATGGCTTCGTCGACGTCCGCGCGCGCCGGGCCCGTCTCGCCCAGGCGCAGATAGACTCGCGCGCGTTGGAGCCGCGCGTCGGGCGCGCCCACGTCAACCTGGGCCAATTCCTTCTCGGCGATCTGCTTGTGACTGGCCGCCGCTTCCAGGGTTCCCCTCCAGAGGTGGGCGTTTTGGGCCTGCTCGGGATGGGCGCTCAAAAGGCTTTCGAGGTCTTTCCGGGCGGCGTCGAAATCGGAGGTCTGGGTCTCGAGGTCGACAAGGCGCAACAGTGCGAATTCATCGTCCGGCTTGATCGTCAGCGCATAACGATAAGCTGCTCGCGCGCCCTCGATGTCGCCTCTCGTGGCCGCAAGCAGTCCGCGGACCCGCACGCCCTCGATCTCCGGGGCGCCAAGTGCGCTGGCTTTTCCGGCGTCGGCCGTCGCAGTCGGATCGCCGAGCCCGGCATGGGCGAGTGCGCGCCCGGCCCAGGCCCGCTGAGAGTTGGGATCGACGGCGATCGCGGCGTCGAACTCGGTCAACGCCTTGCGGAATTGCGTCGCATTCAGGAAGGCGCCTCCGCGCTCCACGTGGGGATCCCCGGCTGTCGGCTGGGAGTCCCCGGCGGCCGTCTCGTTCGCCGCCTGCGCCTGGGATCCGGCCGGCGCATAGACGCCCTGATGGCTGAGCTTAGTGAACGGACCGACCGAAGCACGCGCCTCGGCGGCCGAGATCTCGGGCTTGAGCGCGCGTGTGGTCGAGACCACGCGGAAGACATTCCCCGTTATGGTTCCCTTCCTGCGATAGGCCACGCCGGCGATCACCGTGTCGACGTCGGTCGACTTGGCGCGATTGGGAGACACGATGTCCCCGCGAGGCAGCACGACGCTTTCGTCGGTTTCGATCCAGGCTGGGAAATTGGTGACGTAGGAGGCGTCGGGGTCGCTGGCGGCGGGATCGCGCTTGATGTCGTGCGCGCCGCGGAACTCGACATTCTGCAGTTCGAACCCGGCGTCAGACCAGTCGATCTTGCTTGTCCCGTCGGCGGTCAGCCTCAGTTCGCGCGTGTCCGGGTTCCAGCTCTGCGCGACGTGGGCCGGGGTGAACGCCGTATGCGCGCCGGCCCAATAGGCCTTCAGCGCCGCCTCCATTCGTTCGGGCGGGATCGCCGATAGCTTTGCGTGAAGGGCGACGGCCACGTCGTCGCGGATGGTGGTCTCCAGCTGCGTGGGCTTTGGAGCGGAGGCGCGGCCCGAGGCGTCGTACCGGATCACCTCTGTCACCTGCGGGCGCGAAGGCGGCGACGGATCGAGGTGGATGAGCTGACCGTCCTGTGAGTCCAGCGGCAGGACCCAGCCGAAGGCGGGCGTCGCGAGGTCGTCCAGATTGCGGTCGCCCTCGCGCGTGCCGTCAAGCCAGTAGTCGCGGCCGCCCAGCCTCACGCGCACGAGCACGTGGTTGAACAGTTGCGGAGCAGGCAGATAGGCGTTGAGCCCGTCGCCGGCGCCGACACTCGCCAGGGCCGGCTCGGCGGGCACGCCCAGTTCGCGCAGCAGGGCCATGAGAAGGACGGTCTTGGCCTTGCAGTCGCCATAGCGCAGTCGCCAGGTGTCATCCGCGCTCTGGGGCGTATAGCCGCCGCCGTCTTCGGTGTGGGCCAGGTAGCGCACCTGTCCCTGCACAAGGCGCAGGGCGGCGGCCGCGCGCTGTTTCGGATCGGCCGAGGCCTTGGCGATCAGCGCGGCCTGCGCAGCCACCGCCGACTGCGGGCCAAGCTCAGCCGCCTTGGTGAAGAGCGGCGCCATCGCCTGCGCCACGGCCTTCCAGTCGCTGAAGGTGGTGAACTCGACCTGGCGACCGTGCCGGAAGCGGGCAGGCGCATGAGCGGGCAGGATCGGCGGCCGGACGTCGTCCAGGTCCAGCTCGACCGTGGTCGCGCCGGCCACATCGGTCCGGCGCAGCGGCGGCAGGCCGGGCGTTTCCCGCAACTTCACGGGCAGCGACGACGGCCAGTGCGCCTGCAGCCTCACGCGGCCGACCGAGGTCGAGTCCCAGTTGGCGAACAGCGCCGCGGTTCGCCCCTTCAGCAGCGGATCGGCGTGGCGGATGGAGATGGCGATATCGAGGATATCGCCGACCTGAAGCCCCTCCGGCTGCAGAAGGGTGGTGAGTTCGCCGGTGAGCAACGCCTGCTCGAGCCCCGTCTCGCGGCGCAGGACCGTGAAGGCTCCGTCCTTGGGCAGGATGTCGATCGTCTGGCCGTCGCGGGAGATCACCGCGCGATGGAAGGTGAGCGTGTCGCTCCACGGCGACCATTGGTAGGAAATGGTGTTCAGCGCCTGCAGACCTTCGGGGGTTTGAACCCTCGCCGTCACCTCGTGGTATTCGGTCCACCCATCCGCGTCGAAGCTGAGCTGGGCGTCGTGGACCAGGATCACGAGGGGCAGGCCCTTCAGATCGTCCTTCTCCACAGGCGTGGCGGGCGGCGGGCGCACCCATGCCGGGACAGGCCCGACCTGGGGCGTGTTCGCCGCCATGGCCGGATTCGCCAGGAGAATCAGGCTGGCGGACGCCCAAGCGCCGGCCAGCACACTCTTGGTCCACGCCACGCGCATTCCCCCACTCCGGCCCGATCAGGCCAGATTCTACACGCCCCGGCGACAGCTTAGCTCAGTCGACCGAAGCTGCCTGCGCGGTCATGGGCCGCATCTTCAGGTCGGCGAGGAGGGCCTCGTCGTCGTTGGGGTCGGGGGTGTTGGTGGTGAGCAGCCGCCCGCCCACGAAGATGGAGTTGGCGCCGGCGAGGAAGCAGACCGCCTGGGTGGATTTCGACATCCGATCGCGACCGGCGGCGATGCGGACGACGGATTTCGGGCAGACCAGCCGGGCCACGGCGACCATGCGCACGAACTCCAGTTCGTCGGCCGGGGTCGATTTGCCAAGGGGCGTGCCAGCGATCGGCATCAGGTCATTGATCGGCAGGCTCTCGGGGTGGGCTGGCAGGATCGCCAGCTGATGCAACAGACCCGCCCGGTCGCGCCGCGTCTCGCCCATCCCCACGATGCCGCCGCAGCACACCGAAATGCCGGCGTCTCGCACCGCAGCCAGCGTCTCGAGGCGGTCGTTGTAGGTCCGGGTGGTGACGACGTGATCGTAGTAGTCGGGCCCGGTGTCGAGGTTGTGGTTGTAGAAGTCGAGGCCGGCTTCCCGCAGCGCCTTCGCCTGGGGCGGCGTCAGCATGCCCAGGGTGGCGCAGGTTTCCAGTCCCAGCGCCTTCACGCCGGCGATCATGGCCGCGACTTTCGGGACGTCGCGATCCTTCAGGTCCCGCCAGGCCGCGCCCATGCAGAACCGCTGGGCGCCGCCGTCGCGCGCCTCGCGCGCCTTGGCGATCACGGCGTCCGCCTCCATGAGACGGCTCGCCGTAACGCCCGTCTTGAAGTGCTGGCTCTGGGCGCAGTAGCCGCAGTCCTCCGGGCAGCCGCCGGTCTTCACGGACAGCAGCTGGGAGATCTGCAGCTCCGTCGGATCGAACCACCGCCGATGGACCTCCGCGGCGCGGAACACCAGCTCGACCAGGGGGAGTTCGAGCAGGCCCTCGACCTCCTCCAGCGTCCAGTCGTGGCGGGGTTCGGCGGGATCGGCGCGCAGGCCGAGCACGGGGGCGTTCATTGGGGACTCCGTTCACAACTGGGGAAGGCCGCCGTCCGCCGCTCTTCGCCTCGAGTCCCTCAGGTTTTCCGGAGCGAAGGAGGGAGGACCGTCGTGCACGACCGGCCTATGCCTCACGGTTGACGCTAGCGGAAGGTGGTTTGCGGGGGAGCGGCAAGGTCGCCACTCCCAAATTCGCTCACCCCGTCAATCCCTGCTCTCCAGCCAGACGGAGATGCCGAGGATGGGGAGGGCCGCAAGGGCGAGGGCCGCGCCGATCCAGCCGGTGGAGGTCCAGCCGAAGCCCGCGGCGATGGAGAGGCCGCCCAGCCATGCGCCGAAGGCGTTGGCGAGGTTGAATGCGGAGTGGTTGAGGGCGGCGGCGAGGGTCTGAGCATCGCCCGCGGTGTCCATCAGCCGGGTCTGCAGCGCCGGCACGATGGCGACGACGCCGCCCATCAGGAAGAGGTCCGCCAGAGCGGCCCAGGGGCTGTGGGCGGCGAGGACGAAGAGGCCGAGCACCACCCCGCTCCACACCAGGCCGATCAGGATCGAGGCCATCAGCGCGCGGTCGGCCAGCCAGCCCCCGACGAGGCTGCCGGCGACCATGCCCAGGCCAATCACCGACAGGAAGAGCGGTACTCCTGCCAGCGGAATGCCGGTCACCTGCGTGAGGGCGGGGGTGATGTAGCTATAGACGGCGAAGAGACCGCCAAAACCGATCGCAGCCACCCCAAGCGTCAGCCAGACCTGCGGCCGCTTGAAGCCGGCCAGTTCGCGCCTGGGCGAGGCGCTGCCGTGGACCGGGATGACCGGAACGAACAGGCTCACGAGGGCGGCGGTGAGCAGGCCCAGGCCGCAGACAGCCAGGAACGCTGCCCGCCAGCCGAGCCACTGGCCAAGCCAGGTGGCGAAGGGCACACCCACGACATTGGCCACGCTCAGGCCCAGCATGACCCGGCCCACCGCCTTGGCGCGGCCCTCCGGTCCTGCCAGACCCGCGGCGACCAGCGCGGCGATGCCGAAATAGGCGCCGTGGGGCAGACCGGCGAGGAAGCGGGCCGCCACCAGCGGAACGAACGTCGGCGCCACCGCAGTGGCGGCGTTGCCCAGGGCGAAGAGGATCATCAGGCCGATCAGCATCACCTTCCGAGGCGCCCGGGCCATCAGCACGGTGATGATCGGCGCGCCCACCACCACGCCGAGGGCATAGGCGCTGATCATGTGGCCGGCGGTCGGGATCGAGACGTGGACGCTGCGCGCAGCGCCGGGCAGCAGCCCCATGGCGGCGAACTCGCCAGTGCCCAGGGCGAACCCGCCCATGGCCAGGGCGAGTTCGGCCAGCAGAGCCCCGTGGGGCGCGCGGACCGGCCGCTCCTCGCTCGGCGAGGGCGGGGGCGAGAGAGGCTCTGTCCCCCAGCCGGCGCGGCCGGGGGCGAGTTCGTTGACCTGGAACTGCATGGATTAGGGTCGGTCGATCCAATCGGCGCCGCCGGTCAGGCGGCGCGCGCCTCTGGCGAGATGATGCCGGCCGCGCTCATGATCCGGCGGCCCATCTCGGCCGCCTTTCCCACGCCCGCGGGCTCGGGGCCCGTCAGGGCGTGGTCGTACTTGCGCACGCTTCCGGCCACCATGACCGTGTGGACGTTGGCGACGCCGGCGTGGAAGACCACCGCCTGCACCGGATTGACCAGCGGCGAGGACCGCTCGTGCGCCCAGGACAGGATCGTCAGGTCGGCGTCCTTGCCCGGGGTGATCGAGCCGATGCGTCCGTCGAGGCCAAGCGCGCGGGCGCCCTCGATGGTCGCGCTGGCCAGGATGTCTCGCGCCCCGAGCGGCAGGCGCTCCAGCATGCCGCCCCCGGCATGGGCCTCGGCGTTCGCCAGCATCCGCTGGGACTGAACCGCGAAGCGCATCTGGGAAAACATGTCGGCGCTGAGACTGGAGACGACATCGGTGCCCAGCGCGATCCGCCCGCCGGCGGCCTGGACGCGCCCGGTGACCGGCACCCCGTGGCCCATCTGCATCTCCACTTCCGGAGTGACCGAGATGCTGCAGCCGAGGTCGACGGCCATGGCGATCTCTTCGTCGAGCAGCCGGTTGCAGTGCGTGAGGTTGATGTCCGGGCCCAGCAGGCCCGCTTCGCCCAGCCGCCGGGCGTGGGGGACGTAGTCGCCATACATGCCCACGGCCAGGTGCATGCTGGCCATGATCCCAAGGGAGCGGGCGAGCTCGATGTCCCCGCGGTTGACATCCTCGACGGCGAAGTCCGGTCCCCGCATGGAGAGCGCCAGGGTGACCAGGGTGTCGTCGGAGGCCAGGCGTGTCCGCCGCAGGCGGACGATGTCCTGCGGATGGGTCTCGCGGCTCTGGTAGTACCAGCGGGCGACGTCGTCCCCCGGAGTTCCGTGGCCGAAGACGGCGCGGACGCCGGAAGCCTGGAGGGCGTCGATGGCGGCGTCGGCGTGCTCGGGCGTGTTGAGGATGTGGGCCCAGTCATAGACGGTGGTGACGCCGGCCTCGATCTGCTCGATCGCCCCCAGCAGGGTGGCGACGTAAACGTCCTCCGGCCGATAGTGCTTGCCGGCCTCGCCCAGGATGTACTGGAGATAGTCGCCGAAGGCGTAGTCGCCGCCGCAACCCTTGATGGTCGTCTGCCACAGGTGGATGTGGCTGTTGACGAAACCGGGGATCACGACCTTGTCGATCCCGTCGATGACCACGGCGCCTTCGCAGACGAGGTTGCGGCCGACCTGCGCGATCTTGCCGTCCCTGACGAGGACGTCGCCGACCAGATCCCCGAGCAGGTCGTCCATCGTGATCAGCTTGGCGCCCTGGATCAGGATCGGCCGCGACGGGTCGAGCCGTCCCGATTTCAATGCCTCGGCGTCGGGTTCGGCAGGATCGAACGGGGTCATCTTCAAAGCACTCCTCAACTCCAGTCGGCCGGTTGCAGCCCGACCTCCCGACAGATCCGTCGCCCCGATTCCCCCAGTTCCTCGACGAAAGCGCCGAGATCGATTCCCACCAGCCGCCCGCGCCGCTTGCGCCACACGCCGGCGATCATGACGGAGTCGACGTTGCCGGGGTGCGCATGCATCACCACGCTCGAAACCGGGTCGTGGACGGGATGCAGATTGAGGGCGTCGGCGCGGATGACGACGAGGTCCGCCTGCTTGCCGGGCGCGATCGAGCCGATGCGCCGTTCCTGGCCCAGCATGCGGGCGCCCTCGAGCGTCACCCATCGCAGGGCGTCGCGGGTGCGCAAGGGAGCTTTTCCGCCAAATGTCCCGCGGCTGCGGGCGTGGATGTTGTCCAGCCCACGTTGGTGCGTGAGGGCCATGCGCGCCACCGTCAACATGTCTGTGGAGTGGGCGCTCTCGATGTCGGCCCCGAGCGAAGGACTTGCGCCGAGGTCGCGCAGCCGCCCGACGATCGGGTGTCCATGGCCCGAGATCAGCTCCGACTCCGGGGTGACGGTGAAGCGCACCTCCAAGGCGACGAAGCGCTCGAGTTGGGCGTCGGTCAGGTCGTTGCCGTGGACGATGTTGACGTTGGGCCCGATCAAGCCCTCCGCTTCGAGCCGGCTCCAGCCGTCGGCGTCGCGGGGCGGACCGCCCCCCTGGTGCATGGAGGCGATCAGGCCGAACTCACGGGCGAGCGCGAAGTCCGCGAGCGAGACGCTCGAGGTCGCGTAGTGCGGCCCCAGGATCGCCAGGCCCAGGGCGATCATGCCGCGGTCGGGCCTCAGGGCCTCGCGCAGGCGCTCGATCTCGCCGCGGGGATGGGGGACCTCCCAGTAGGGCGGCTCGCCGGGCTTGGGATCGGGCTTGGGCGTGCCGTGCATGAAGCACGCGCGGATGCCCGCCGCGCGCAAGCCGTCGATCGCGGCGTCGGTGTGCTCCGGGGTCGGATTGTTGTGGCACCAGTCGACCAGGGTCGTCGTGCCCGAAGCGATCTGGTTGAGGGCGCCTGCGAGGGTGGCGAGATAGATGTCCCGCGGTTGGAAGCGGGTGGCGAGTCCGGCGTGGACCCAGCGCGCGTACTCGGGAAAGGTCCAGTTCGAGCAGACCGAGCGCAGGGATGTCTGCCAGGTGTGCATGTGCGCATTCACCAGGCCGGGGATCACGATCAGGTCGCGCCCGTCGACGACTTCCGCGCCCGGCGCCTGAATGTCGGGACCCACCGCGGCGATGAGCTCGCCTTCGACCAGCAGGTCGCCGTGAACGAGCCCGTCTCCCTCGCCCTCCATGGTGATGATGGCAGCGTTCCGGATGAGGGTAGAGGTCATGGCGGGCTTCTCCGTACGCCGCAGGCGGCGGAGCCGGTCGTGGCCAGCTTCGCGTCTGCGCCGTGGTCGGACGTCCTCGGGTCCGGCGCGCTTATGGTCTTGCCCCCGGCTGTCGCGGCTGACCGGCGGATGCGCGGACGACGAGATCGGGCTTGAGGACCACGTCCAGGCCGCCTTCGGCCTCGCCGCGAACCTTGCGCAGCAGCAGCCCCGCGGCCTGTTCGCCCATCTCGCGATGGCGGATCCGCACGGTTGTCAGCGGGGGCGACATCAGGTCGACAAAGGGCATGTCGTTGTGCCCGACGACCGACAGGTCGCCTGGGCAGGACAGGCCGCGTGCGGCCAGCTCATCGTAAAGTCCGATCGCCAGCAGATCGTTGGCGGCGACCACGGCTGTCAGATCGGGCTGGCGCTCCAGCAGCCGCCTTGCGGCCTCGCGTCCGGCGTCGCGGGCGTAGGCGGGGGCCACGACCACGTCGACGGCGGGGGCGGACAGACCGTGGGATTTCATCGCGGCGGTGAAGCCGTCCAGGCGGCCCTTGCCGGTGGAGAGGTTCTGCGGGCCGGCGATGTGGCCGATGCGGCGGTGGCCCAGGCCCACGAGGTGGTCGACGGCCAGCTTCATGCCGCGCATGTCGTCGCTGACTACCGAGGAGACGCGGTGATCGGCGTCGGGCTCGCTTCGATTGACGAGCACGATGGGCGCCTGGGCCGCCAGGCAGAGCTCGACGATGGTGTCGCGCAATGACGCCGTGGCCAGGATCAGGCCGTCCACCTGGCGGGCGAGCAGGCGCTCGACCACGAGGCGCTGGCGGTCCTCATCCGCTCCGCCGTTGGCGACCATGGCCACATAGCCTTCGGCGGCGAGAACCGCTTCGATCCCCTCCAGTATGGGCGGGAAGACCGGGTTGGTGATGTCCGGAAGCACGACCCCGATCGTCTCCGACCGTCGGGTGCGGAGGCTGGCTGCGAGATCATTGCGCACATAGCCCGCTTCCGCTGCGGCCTGCAGGATCCGCGCCGCCACTTCTTCGGACAGGCGATGGCGCGTGGCCGGATTGAGCGCCCGCGAGACTGTCGAGGGATGCACGCCGACCTTGCGGGCGATGTCCTGCGCCGTCAGGCGCTCGCCGCGTGATACGTGCATTCGATTGCGCATGAAGCCCAATCTATTGGGGTGACCTCCCTTGTCAATGGACGGAATCGTCTCTGGCCGTCCCTTGACATCCCCGGCGATGGCTCCAAGATGGTTGTGCAATCGATTGCGCGGAGATTGTCGATATGATCATCGAGACCGAGGCGCAGATCACTGCAGCCGTCGAGGAGGCCATGTCGCGGACACCCGACCCGCGACTGCGCGAGGTGATGGCGGCCTTCGTCCGCCACGCACACGCCTTCCTGCGCGAGGTGCGCCCCACCGAGGACGAGTTCGAGGCGGGCATGAGATTTCTGGTCGCCCTGGGCCAGGCCACCAACGCGGTGAACAACGAGGTCGTGCTTGCAGCCGACGTGGTGGGTATTTCCTCGCTTGTCGGGCTGCTCAACAACGAGACGGGCTGCGGCCAGACGGCCGCAGCGCTGCTGGGTCCGTTCTGGCGAGCCAACGCTCCCCACTACCCCCTGGGCGCCAATCTCGTGCAGTCGGAGACGCCGGGAGAGGCCCTGTTCGTCTCGGGCGTGGTGCGCGACACGACGGGCGCCCCAGTGGCGGGCGCCTCGGTCGACGTGTGGCACGCCTCGCCCGTGGGCCTCTACGAGAACCAGGATCCCGAGCAGGCCGAGATGAACCTGCGCGGGCTGTTCACCACCGATGAGCAGGGACGCTACTATTTCCGGTCGGTGCGTCCGGCCGGCTACCCGGTGCCGACCGGCGGTCCGATCGGAGATCTGCTGCGCGCGCAACTGCGTCACCCCTACCGGCCCGCGCACGTCCACTTCATGGTCACGAAGCCGGGCTTCAAGACGCTCGTCACCCAGATCTTCTCCGATGACGCGGAACATCTGGACACGGACGTCACCTTCAGCGTCATTCGCTCGATCGTCGGCCGCTATGTGCGCCATGAGAGCGGGGCCGCCCCGGCGAAGGACGTGACGGCGCCCTTCTACACCCTCGAATACGACTTCGTGCTCGAGCCGGGCGAGATGCGCATCCCCGTTCCCCCGATCGAGTAACAGCGTCCATGCACAACCCTTCCTCACCCCTCGCCGGCAAGGTCGCCGTGATCCTTGGCGGCTCGGGGGCCATCGGCTCGGCTGCGGCTCGCGAGTTCGCCTCGGCGGGCGTGCGCGTGGCCGTGGTCGCCGCGCGAGACCCAGCCAAGGCCGAGCAAGTCGCCCTGGCCCTGAGCGGCGAGGGCCACCGCGCCTACGCCGCGTCGATCGAGGACACGGCGGCCCTCGAGGAACTCGCCACATCCGTTCTCACGGACATGGGTGGCGCGGACATCCTCGTGAACTCGGCCGGGATGACCCGCCCCGTCCCGCACGCCGACCTGGACGCCCTCACCGACGAAATCTTCGACCATGTGATGGCGGTGAACTGCCGCGGCGCCTTCGCCGCCGTGCGCGCCTTCGCGCCCCTGCTGAAGCGGAACGGGGACGGACTGGTGGTCAATATCTCCTCGATCGCGGCCACCACGGCCGTAGGCTCCTCGATCGCCTACTGCGCCGCCAAGGCCGGAATGGACGTGATGGGCGCGGCGCTCGCCCGCGCCCTCGCGCCTGCCATCCGTATACTGACTGTCTCGCCAGGTGTGGTGGATACCGACTTCGTGCCCGGCCGCGATCGCGCGTGGAGCGACAAGGCCGCAGCCGCCACCCCGCTCAAGCGCCTGGCTTCCGCCGATGACGTGGCCCGGGCGGTGCTCGCCTGCTCCGTCCACCTGCCGTTCTCGACCGGATCGGTGATCCAGGTCGACGGCGGCCGCCATCTCTGAAGGACCGCTCCATGCTCGACAGGCCGATCATCACCTGCGCCGTCACCGGCAACATCACCACGGTCCAGCAGAACCCGAACCTCCCCGTGACGCCCGAACAGATCGCCGATGCGGTGCTGGAGGCGGCCGAGGAAGGCGCGGCCATCGCCCACATCCATGTCCGCGATCCCGCGACCGGCCAACCGTCGATGGAAATCGACTACTACCGCGCGGTGATGGACCTGGTCCGGCGCCGCAACCAAGAGGTGGTGATCAACCTGACGACAGGGCCTGGCGGCCGGTTCGCTCCGGACGAGACCGATCCCAGCGTCGCCGGGCCAGGCACGACCCTGTGCCGCCCTGAGAAGAGGGTCGAGCACATCACCCTGCTCAAACCCGATATCGCCACCCTGGATCTCAACACGATGAATTCGGGCGAGCAGGTGGTGATCAACACGCCGCGCAATGTGGCGCGGATGGCCCGGGTGATCCGCGCCGCCGGAGTCACTCCGGAGATCGAGCTGTTCGATTCCGGCGATATCCATCTTGCCCACCGCCTCATAGCCGACGGCAAGCTGGAGGGGCCGGGCCTGTTCTCGATCGTGATGGGCGTACGCTATGGCTTCGACGCCTCGCCCGAGACCCTGATGTACGCCCGCAACCTGCTGCCTGCCGGCGCCCTGTGGACCGGCTTCGGCATCGGTCGCGCGGCTCTGCCAATGGTCGCACAGTCCTGGCTCCTCGGCGGCAATGTGCGCGTGGGCATGGAGGACACGGTCTACATCGCCAAGGGCGAGCTGGTGCGCTCCAACGGCGAACTCGTTCGCCGGGCCCGGGAGATCCTCCAGGCCCTTGGCGTCTCGCCCGCGACGGCCGCGCAGGCGCGCGCCACGCTTGGCCTCGCCCCCGTCCCCGTCGCCTAGAGCAAACCCCGTTCAGACGGAACGTCTGAACGGGGATGATTTGCTCTAGATTCAAAAGTTTAGAGCCTGATTCAGCGTTCGCATCTGTTCCGTGCAAACGCATCAGGCTCAAGGAGTCCTGGATGCCGCGACTGAGAGTCTATGAGAAGGCCGCCGATATCGGCTCCCTGAAGCTGGCCCTTGAGCCCTGGGACCCGCCGGCGGCCGGCCCTGGCGAGGCCGTGGTCGAGATCCGCGCGGCGGCCGTCAACCCCTCGGACGTGAAGGCGACTCTGGGCGCCATGTCCCATGCCGTGTGGCCGCGCACGCCCGGCCGCGACTGGGCTGGGATCGTTGTCGACGGCCCGTCCGACCTGGCGGGCCGCGAGGTGTGGGGCTCGAGCGGCGAACTCGGGATCCGACGCGACGGGAGTCATACGGGGCACCTCGTCGTGGACGCGAGCCATGTCCGGGTTAAGCCTGGCGCCATCAGCATGCGCGAGGCCGGGGCGGTGGGCGTGCCGTTCGTGACCGCCTATGAAGGCCTGCGCCGCGCCGGGCTTCCCGGCCCCGACGATGTTGTCCTCGTGCTGGGCGCCAACGGGAAGGTGGGCCAGGCGACGACCCAGATCGCAACCATGCTGGGCGCGAAGGTGTTCGGGGTCGAGCGCCAGGTCGAAGCCTATGGCGGCCACGCCTCGGCGCCGGTGCGGATGATCGCGGCCGAGGAGGAGGACCTCGCGCGGGTCGTGCGCGACGAGACAGACGGTCATGGCGCCGACATCGTCTTCAACACCGTGGGCAGCCCTTATTTCGAGAGGGCGAACGCGGCCACGGCGCTGCGCGGACGGCAGATCTTCATCTCGACGATCGACCGCTCCGTCCCGTTCGACATCCTGGAGTTCTATCGCGGCCAACGGACCTTCGTCGGCATCGACACCCTGGGCCTGGACGGGGGCGATTGCGCGAAGGTCCTGGACGCCCTGACGCCGGGATTCGAGAGCGGCGCCCTGCGCGCCTTTCCCGTGCTCGATACCGCCGTCTATCCAATGACACGGGCGAAGGAGGCCTATACGGCCGTCATTTCGGGCGCCCGCGACCGCATTGTGCTGACGCCATGAACGTCACGCGTCTTGTGGACGCCCCGGCCTATTTCCCTGCGAACCACACCGACATGCGCTGCCTGAGGCTGCAGGGCCACGAGGCCGGCCCGAGCGAGGCCCTCTGGATAGGGCTCTCGCACCTGCTGCCCGGCGGCCACACGAACCTCGAGGCCTCGACGGTGGAGAAGCACTACGTCGTGCTGGAAGGCTCGGTGACGGTGTCGAACGGCGACGAGGAGGTCACCCTCGGTCCGTGGGATTCCTGCCGCATCGCCCCGGGCGAGAAGCGGCGCCTTGAGAACCGGACCAACAAGCCGGCATCCATCCTACTGGCGATGCCGCTGGTCTGACTATGCGCAAACGAAAGGGGCGGGGCCTTTCGGCTCCGCCCCTCGTGGATCGTCGATGGAGGCCGTCAGGCCGCGACGACGTTCCGGCGCCCAAAGCGCAGGGCCCCGCCGAGGCCGCCGAAGCCGACCAGCATGAGGGCCCAGGCCGCCGGCTCGGGAACGGCGACGGAGACCTCCATCTGGTAGGGGCCACCGCTGTTCGGGAACACGCCGTTCTGGTTGGCGAAGAATTCGCCCGCAACGCCCGGGCCGCTCGTGTCGAGGGACCAAGCCCAATTAGCCGAGGTGCCGCCCGCGTCGGAGACCTGTAGCCAGTAGCGGGTGTTTGCCGACAGGTCGCAGAAGCACGTCGCCCCGAAAGGCGTGAGCGTCGTGTTCAAAGAGGCGTCCGAGATCGGTGCGGAAGTCGCAAGGACCGACCCCGGCGCGCCATTGTTGTCCGCCAGCAGGCTGAGCATGAAGAATCCGCCTGAACCCGCATTTCCATCCAGCAGGAACTGCAGGTTCTCGACTGACACCGAGAAACCTTGGGTCGAAAACGAATCGGCCAGCGGGCCGAAGCTCGCCACCGGATCCGTGCCCGACGTGGCCGCGCCCAGATTGTTGTAGAGGTCGTAGGCCTGGGCGCCTCCAGAGGTCGCCAGGCCGAGCGCCGCCAACACGGCGAAAGACTTGAGATTCATGGTCTTGCCCCTTGGCGGCCCAGCGCCGCCGACATGGGCGAGATTGCGGATTAAATATGTCTAGAATTTGTCTAACTTTACCGTTGGAAACAAAAATTCCGGCGGACGAGGCGTCAGGCCACCTTCACTCGCGCCGCGCTCTCCGGCAGGTCGCTGCCGAAGGCGCGCTGGTAGAACTCGGCCACCGTCGGGCGCTCGAGCTCGTCGCACTTGTTGAGGAAGGTGACCCGAAAGGCCATGCCCAGGTCGCCGCTGAAGATCTCGGCGTTCTGCGCCCAGGTGATCACCGTGCGGGGGCTCATGACGGTGGAGATGTCGCCGTTCATGAAAGCGTTGCGGGTCA
Organism: Caulobacteraceae bacterium; assembly: GCA_036488995.1. Taxonomy (GTDB): domain Bacteria; phylum Pseudomonadota; class Alphaproteobacteria; order Caulobacterales; family Caulobacteraceae; genus Acaudatibacter. Next base: position 111 of record DASXGQ010000121.1, on the reverse strand, counting down.
TGTCAGCGACGCGGACCATGGCCGCGATCTGCCGCCGGCCCTCTGCCGTCTTGGCGTAGTTGGGCGCCTTGGCCAGAACGATCTCCCCCTCCACGTCGTGGGCCAGGTAGT
>DASXGQ010000053.1:0-26975 GCA_036488995.1 Caulobacteraceae bacterium | reverse complement strand
CGAGTCGCGGAAGGCGTTCGAGAAGGTGTTGGGCCGTAGTGAAGAGGAAGATATCGCGGCGGCAAAACGGGGCGAAGGCTCGTTCATCGGTATCGACGAGCCCTATCATGCCCCCAAGCGCAAGGCGGTGAGCCCGACGCTCGCGCCGGCGAACCTCGCCAAGATGTCGCCGATCGTGCGCGAGCGCGCCGGCGAGATCCTCGACGCCCTGCCCATCGGCGAGCCTTTCGACTGGGTCGACAAGGTGTCGATGGAATTGACGGCGATGACGCTGGCCACGCTATTCGACTTCCCGATGGATCAGCGGCGGCGGCTGACGCACTGGTCGGACATGGTCATGAACGAGCCCGGCCATGCCGGCGTGGAGAGCTGGGAACAGAAGATCATGGCGATCTTCGAGTGCCGCGCCGTCTTCCAGGACCTGTGGAACCAGAGACTCGACGCCGAGCCCGGCATCGACCTGATCTCCATGCTGGCCCACGACCCTGCCACGCGGAACATGGGCTACGAAGAGTACCAGGGAAACGTCGTGCTGCTTATCGTGGGCGGCAACGATACGACCCGCAACACCATCAGCGGCAGCGTCTACTGGCTGAACAAGAACCCCGATCAGTACGACAAGCTACGCACCGACCCCAGTCTCGTCTCCAACATGGTGTCCGAGACCATTCGCTATCAGACGCCGCTCGCGCATATGGCGCGCGTTGCGACCCGTGATGTCGAGATCGGAGGCAAGCTCATCAGGAAGGGCGACCGGGTCGTGATGTGGTACATCTCGGGCAATCGCGACGAAGCGGTCATCGAGAACCCGGACGCCTTCATCATCGATCGCGCGCGGCCGCGGCATCACATGTCGTTCGGCTTTGGCGTGCACCGCTGCGTGGGCAACCGCGTTGCCGAACTGCAGCTGACCATCATCTGGGAAGAGATCCTCAAGCGCTTCCCGAGGATCGAGGTGGTCGGCGAGCCGGTGCGCACCTACTCGGCGTTCGTGCACGGCTACGAGAGCATGCAGGTGGTGATTCCAGAGCGCGCGTGATTGATGAGCCGGTCCCGCCAGATGGGCGGGCCACCGGGGGCGGCGGGACTGAATGACGTCGATCGAGCTAGGCCCGAGGGCGAAGCCTCAGCAGGCCCGCAGTCGGGCCACGATGGAGCGCATCCTCAAGGTGAGCGCCGAACTCCTCGAGGAGGTGGGCATAGATGGTTTCAACACCAATCTGCTCGCCGAACGCGCAGGTGTCGGGACGCGGGCGATCTATCGCTACTTCCCGAACAAGTTCGCGATCCTCGTGGCCATGGCGCAGGACCTGCGGGCGACCGAGAGGGCGTGGATCGGCAATCTGAGGGAGCCTGGCCCGGGCGTCGACTGGCGTGAGGCGGCGGCGAGGGCGATCGACGGGTATTTCGAGGCGGCGTCCCGACAGCCTGGATATGCGGCGCTGCGCGCGGCGGCCTTCGCGATCCCTGAGATCAGGGAGGCGGACAGCCTGGAGAATAAAGAGCTCGAGGAGGACCTCGCTACGGGGCTGACAGCGCTGGGCGTCGATCTCGATCCGGGTCGGATGCGCGCCCTGTGCAAGACGATCATGGAGTCGTCGAACCGGATGCTCGACATCGCCCTGCAGAGCCCGCGCGAAGAAGCGGTTCAACTCGTGCGCGAACTCAAGCTGATGATCACCAGCCTGCTGGGAAATTACCTCCCGAGCCCGTAGCCGAGGCGAGCTGCACTTCGCCGACTATCCCGGATCGAAGGGTCCGCATTGGACCGCCGGCATCTTGCCGGCCCTTCTTGCCGCCTTCGCCCTGATCCAATAGCGGGCGCCGTCATGCGACTGCAGAAAAGGAAAAGGCCGGCAGGATGCTGGCGGTCCAAAGACGGCCCGGCGCTTGACTCGCCAAATTGGAAGTGATTGCATCCATTTCGCCGCGCCTAAGCGCGTTCCAAGACTGCACCGCGCGGCGACGGGGCCTGAGACAGGGAGTCCGTGAGCGATGAACTCGGCCCTACCGTTCTATGCGATCGAGCGCCCGCCTGCCGCCTTCAGGCCGCTCAAGGCTTTCGGGCACTTCCGAAAGCTCATCGCCAACAAGGAAGACACCGCTCAGGTGTTCTACATGGGCGAGTGTCTGCCGAGCCGACGCTTCAAGGCGACGGCAAAGGCGTTTTGCGAGAGCGAGCTGGGCAAGTCGCTCATGGAGTCGCAAGGATACCTGCCCGAAATCCTCGACGATCACGATACGCTCGGCTCGCTTCCGGCGGGCAGTGTCGCGCAAGCCTACGTGGCGTTCATGCGCAAAGAGGGGCTGTCAGCCGCCGGGCTGGTGGAAGCCAGTCAGCTCCCAGGCGTTTCGTCCTATCGGGACAAGCTGCAATGGCTGTCGGATCGCCTTCGCGACACCCATGACCTTGTTCACGTCCTGACCGGCTACGGTCGCGACGCGCTCGGCGAGCAGTGCGTGCTGGGCTTCACCAGCGCCCAGTATCACGACTGGACGGAGTGGTTCATCGCCTGGGCCGGCGCGGTGGAGCTCGCGACGAAGGTCAAGTCCGACGCGCCGGTGTTCGCGGCCATTGCGGAGGCCCGAAGACATGGAAGGGCGGCGGCCGCCATCTACCGGCAGGACATCCGCGCTCTGCTGGCCGAGCCGCTCGACCTCGCCCGCAAACGCCTCGGGATCGCAGAACCGACCCGGTACCTGCGGGCGCACGCCCGCTATCGCGCCAAGGGCCTCGACCCGTACCAGCTCTTCGCGGCGCAGGCGGCGTAGCCGCCCGAGCCGCCGCGTCTCAATTCACTCGCTCGATCGCCAGCGCAATGCCCTGGCCGCCGCCGATGCAGAGGGTGACCACGCCGCGGCGCAGGTCCTGGTCGCGCATGGCGTGAATCAGCTTTGTCGTGAGGACGGCGCCGGTGGCGCCGATCGGATGGCCGTGGGCCACGGCGCCGCCGTCCACATTGACGATGTCGTCCGGCAGGCCGAGCTCGCGGGCGACCACCAGGGCGATGGCTGCGAAGGCCTCGTTGATCTCGAAGCGATCGACCGAGCCGATGTCCCAGCCGGCGCGCGCCAGCGCCTGCCGAACCGCCGGGATCGGGCCGAGGCCGAACATGCCCGGCTCGACCGCCGCTATGCCATAGGAGACGAGCCGTGCGGCGGGCGTCATGCCGCGCTTTTCGGCCCAGTCCTCGCCGGCGACCACCATGGCCGCGGCCGCGTCGTTCAGCCCCGGCGCGTTGCCGGCGGTGATGGTTCCTTCCGGGCGGAACGCCGGCCTCAGCTTCGACAGGATCTCCACTGTGGTCGTCGGACGGTTGCCCTCGTCCTTGTCGAAGTCGGGCTTGCCCGGGATGGCGATCGGGATGATCTGGCCGTCGAAGCGGCCCTCGGTCTGGGCCTTGGCGAACCGCTGCTGCGAGCGGGCCGCCCACGCGTCCTGCTCCTGGCGCGTCACCTGGAACCGCTCGACCAGGTCCTCGGTGTGCCAGCCGGAAGCCTGGTCGGAGAAGGCGTCGTTGAGGCCGTCGCGCAGCACGCTGTCGAACAGCTGGCCATCGCCCATCCGGTAACCCCAGCGTCCCCGCGACACCAGGAACGGGGCTTGATCCATGTTCTCCATGCCGCCGGCGACAGCCGTGTCGATGTTGCCCAGCCAGATTTCCTGGGCCGCCGAGACGATCGCCTGGGCGCCCGAGCCGCAAACGCGATTGACCGTGAGGGCCGGCGTCTCCACGGGCAGCCCGCCATGGATGGCCGCCTGTCGCGCGGGATTCATCTTCACCCCGGCCTGCACAACGTTGCCCATCGCCACGGTCTGAGGTTCGTCCGGCCGAAGCCCCGCGCGCTCGACGGCGGCCTTGATCGCGGCGGCGCCGAGCGTTGGCGCGGGGATCTCTTTGAGAGTTCCGTTGAACGCCCCAACGGGCGTCCTCACAGGCTCGGCAATCACGACGGGGCGTTTGGCGGTCACTGCATCAGTCCTTTCCGCTTTGGGAAGCGCAGGCTGTGCAGATAGGCGCGCTACCTTCGGTCCGCCGCTGGCGCTGGCCCTCAGTTTTTCTTACGAGAGGTGAAGGCGGCGATGCGCTCGTGCATGTCAGGGCCGCGGCCTTCTCCGCGATAGACCTCGTGCGCCAGGCCGACGGGCAGGGGCACGCCGTCCGTCATGTCCAGCAGGCGCTTGTTCGCCGCGTGGCTGAAGCTGGAGTTGGCGGCGATCTCGGCGACCCAGGTGTCGATCCCCGCCTCGAAGGCGTCATCCGCAAAACAGGCGTTCGCCAGACCCATGGCCTCGGCTTCGCGCCCGGAATAGGTGCGGCAGGTGAACATCATCTCGCGGGCCTTGGTCGGGCCGACCCGGCGGGGCAGGCGCTGGCTCAACCCCCAAACGGGCGTCAAGGCCCACTTGGCGTGGGTATCGGCGAATTTGGCGCTCTCCGCCGCCAGGATCAGGTCGCCTGACAGCGCCAGTTCGAGCGCTCCGGTGTAGCAATGCCCGTGTACGGCGGTGATCACCGGGAGGGGAAGGCCGGCCAGGCGCTCGATCACGTTGCTCTGATAGTGGGGCTCCGGCAGCTTCTCGCCGGTTGCGATGTCGCCAAGGTCGTGGCCCGCCGAGAAGCAGCGGCCGGCGCCGCGGAGTACGACCACGGCGACGCCAGACGGATTGTCGGCGATTGCGCGGACGAGGGCGTCCAGCGCCTCGAACACCGGCACGTTCAACGAATTCAACTTGTCGGGGCGGTTTAGGATCAGATGGGCCGCCGCACCGCGCTGTTCGCGCAGGACCAGGTCAGTCATGGATTCGTTCTCCGCGTCTTAGGTCGCCGGCGAGTTTGAACGGCGAAGGCGGGTTGTGAACAGACCTGGACGGTCCGAAGTCCTCATACCCTTCCCGGCACTCTCACGAGCGCGCCCGTCACTGCAGAAGCCTGTTCCGACGCGAGGAAGAGCATGACATCCGCAAGCTCAGTCGGGCTCACCCACGTGGCAGGATCGGCGTCCGGCATGTCGGCGCGGTTCTGGGGGGTGTCGATGATCGAAGGGAGCACGGCGTTCACCGTGACGCCTTTGGCCTTGAGTTCTTCCGCCAGGCTCTCTGTGAACCTGTGAACGCCGGACTTCGACGCCGCGTAGGGTCCCATCCCGACGCCGGCGCGTTCCGCCGCGCCTGCTCCGACGCACACGATCCTGCCGGCGCCCGAGGCGATCAGGTGCGGGATGGCTGCACGGGATGCGTTGACGGCGCTCTGGACGTTCATCCGGAAGAGGAGATCCCAGACGGCGGCGTCGCTGTCGGCCACGGGGGTCCAGCGGAAGCCGCCGGCGATGTTCAGCAGGGCGTCGAGCCGGCCATGACGGGAAACGACGGACTCGATCGCCTTTTTCGCGGAGTCGGGATCCGTCAGATCAACGCCCGGCTCGGCCTCGATCCACCCTTTGTCCGCCGAGAGGTCCGTCGGCGAGGAGGGCGCAAGGTCGAGGGCTGCGACGCGCCAGCCTCGCTCAGCGGCCACGCGAACCACCACGCGGCCGAGGCTCCCGAATCCGCCGGTCACAATCATCACGCGATCCGCCACGGCTCGTCCTCCTCCAAGTTGCTGCGTCCAGCGCCCCCAAGCCCGAAAGGATGAGGTTCGCCAATCGAGGCGCGACAGGAGCCGGACCTGTCAAGTTGGCGGTTCAGTCCAGACGCCGAGAATCGCGGTCGTCCGATAGCGGTCAGGCGTCGAGTTCGGGAACGATGTCGAATCTGAGGATGTGGGCGCCGCGCATGACCCGGATGGGCGTGGTCTGGCCGGCGCGTTCGGCGGTCAGCGCCCGATGCAGGTCGTCCACCGACCTTACGGAGGCCTCGGCGAAGTCCAGGATCACGTCTCCGGCCTGGAGGCCGGCGCGGGCCGCGGGGCCGCCGACCTGCGCCTCGCTGACCATCACAGCCGATCCCTCCCGGCGCAGGCGGGCGGCCAGGCGGGCGTCGAGCATGGTGGTCTGGCCGCCAAGGCCCAGCCGCGAGCGGCGCACCTTCCCATCGCGCATGATGCGGGTGATGACGTCGACGGCTGTGTCGGCGCCGATGGCGAAGCAGAGGCCCTGAGCGCGGCCGATGATGGCGGTGGTGACGCCGATCACCCGGCCGCGGCCGTCTGCGAGCGCGCCGCCTGAATTACCGGGATTGAGTGGCGCGTCGGTCTGGACAACGCTCTCGATCAGCCGCCCGTTGGGCGATCTCAGAGTGCGGCCGAGCGCGCTGACAATGCCAGCGGTGACGGTCGCCTGATAGCCGAGCGGGTTGCCGATCGCGACGGCGAGTTGGCCGACCCGCAGACGCGATGACGAGCCGAAGTTCGCATGAGGCAGCCCGCTCGCTTCCAGCCGGAGCACGGCGATGTCGGTGGCGGGATCATCTCCCACCAGCCGGGCCGGCAGGCTGCGCCCGTCGGTGAGCGAAGCGTTGAGGCTCGTGGCGCCGGAGACCACGTGGCTGTTGGTGATGAGATAGCCGTCCGGGGCGAAGATCACGCCCGAGCCGGTTCCGCCGCGGCCGTTCGCATGACCCGCGGCGATGTGGACGACGGCAGGTCCGACCGTCTCGAAGGCGTGGACAACCTGGGCGGAATAGGCGTCGAGCGGTTCGTCCGCCCATTCGGCTACGTCGTAGGCCATGGGCGCCCAGATGGGGGCTTTGACGCACGCGGCAAGTACTCGAAGCGCAGCGCCGTCCTGCTGTGCTCCTTCCCCAAGAAGGGAAGGTGCACGCCAACCTTGCGTGGGCGGCACATAGCGAGTTGGATTGTCGCGGACGGATCTGGAGGCAGCCAGGGAATGGCGTCGCACGACTGGCCGGGGTCATAGCTACTTTTGCGTGGGCTCGATAACAGGTGAGCGCGGCCTTCGAACATGGATCTGGCGATCGTCTCTTTTTCGGGCCCTTCGAACTTCGCCCTGCAGAACGACTGTTGCTTCGCCAGGGCGTCCCCATCGCGCTCGGCGGTCGGGCGATGGACATCCTTCTGCTCCTGATCAAGCGTGAAGGCGACGTGGTGAGCCCGGACGAACTGCTCGCCAGCGTATGGCGGGGGGTCAACGTCGATCCGACCGCCCTTCGCGTGCAGGTGAGCGCCCTGCGCAAGTCTCTGGGCGAGGCGGATCCAGATGGCCGCTACGTGTCCAACGTTCCCGGGCGAGGATATTGCTTCGTCGCTCCGATTTCGCGGCAGGACGGGGCGCCCCCTGTCGCTCTTGCGCCGCAAGCGCGCGATCGGCCTGCGCCTGCGCCGACTCTCGCGCGGATGATCGGACGCGACGCGGTCGTCGACGATCTCGCCCGAACGATCGCGACCGAGCGCCTCGTCACGCTCGCGGGTCCCGGGGGTATTGGAAAGACGACTGTCGCGCTGGCGCTCGCCCGGCGATTGGCGATCGATTTCGCCGGCGGAGTCGCATTCGTCGACCTTGCGATCCAGCAGAGCGACGCCGGTGTCGCCGGCGCGGTGGCCACGGCTCTTCACCTGACCGGCGTGGGAGGCAATCCCATGAGCGAGGTCGCCGCCGCACTGCGCAGGCGCCGCTTGCTGCTCATCCTCGATGGCTGTGAGCGCGTTATCCGCGGCGCGGCGACCCTGGCTGAAGCCGTCGGCAAGGTCGCCCCGCACGTCCATGTCCTCGCGACCAGCCGCGAGCCCCTGAACATACCTGGCGAACGAGTTCATCGTCTGGCGGCGCTCGAGACGCCGCCCCCGGACGCGGAGTTGTCGTACGAAGAGGTGTGCGCCTATCCCGCCGCGGAGCTGTTCGTCGAGCGTGTTGCGGCGAGCGGCGGCCAGATCGGGCGCCGCCCCGCCGATGCGGCGCTAGTGGCCGACATCTGCCGCAAGTTGGATGGTCTTCCCCTCGCGATCGAACTCGCCTCCGGGCGGGTCGACGCCTTTGGCCTGGTTACGACACTCGACTTGCTCGACAGCAAGCTGCGCCTGTCATGGCCGGGCCGACGCACCGCCGCGCCGCGCCATGTCACGCTGAGCGCGGCGCTCGACTGGAGTTACGATCTCCTGTCTTCCGATGACGCAACGCTGTTGCGCTACCTGTCGGTGTTCGTCGGTTCATTCACCCTGACTGACGCTGAGATCGTCGCCGGCGACTCCTTGCGAGCGGAGACTGAGAGGTCGCTCGTCAACCTCGTCTCGAAAAGCCTTGTTGCAATCGACGGTCGACGCTCTCCCGTCCAATACCGGCTTCTGGACGCCACGCGGGACTACGCACGACTGAAGCTTGAGGCCGCCGGCGAGCTCCCTGCGACCGCCGCCCGGCATGCGAACTGGGTAATGGATCTCCTCGGAAGCCAGGAGGCCCAGTTCAATGCGCGCCCGATGCCCGAGTGGCTGGACTACTTCGGAAACCGCACCCAGGACGCGCAGTCCGCCCTGGATTGGTCATTGTCCGACGACGGCGATGCATCGTTCGCCACCCCGCTGACTCTGGCGGCCGGCCCCATCTGGGTCCACCTCGGCAGAGCGGACGAGTGTCGTCGTCGGGTCGAAGCGGCGCTGAGGAACGTCCAGCCAAACAGCCGCGATGAGATGCGGCTCCAACTCGCCCTGGTTCAAGCCGCACTGTACGACGACCCTCAAGATATGAGGGGCGCTAAAGTCGCCTCCAGGCGGGCCTTGGACCTCGCGGAAAGCTTCGATGATGTCTCCGCCCAGCTACGCGCCAGATGGTGCCTTTGGAACACCCACATCGGCGAGACGCCCGACATTCCCAGGGCGCTCGAGCATGCTCTTTCCTATCGCGAACTCGCCATCGCGCGCGGCGAGCCGTCCGACCAGACGGTCGCTGAGCGCATGGTCGGCGTCTCGGAACTGGTCGGAGGCGACCTCGCGGGTGCTCGCGCCTCGAGCGATCGCGCGCGGGCGCTGAGCCCGACCTGGAGCGCGAGCTCGCTGCTCGCCTGGTACGACTATGACCCCGTCGTGCTGTCTCGGAACACGCTCGTCTCCATCTTGTGGATGGAGGGGACGCCCGACGCAGCCGTGGCGCTTGGACAGGACAATCTCGCACGTGCCGAGGCGAGCGGGAGCAACGCCACGCGAGCCGCCGTTCTCGCCGACGCCTGCGCCACGCTCTCGGTGTGCGTTGGCGACCTGGCGGCGGCGGACCGCTACGGCGGGATGCTCGAAGAGTGTGTCGCGCATGGCGCGCCGGTGGGTTACCGCACGTGGGTCCGGGTTCTTCGGGCGACGCTCGCCGCACGGCGCGGCGACGCGGGTCCGGGCCGCGCGTTCATGACCGGGGAGCCGCCATACGGGTGCGGCCATCCGCGCTACGCCTGCATCCTGGCCGATCTGGCCCTCGGTTTGGGCGAAGCGGGCGCCGGGGACGTCGCCCGGAACCTGGCGGATCGCCTCCTGCAGCGTATCGAGTCGACAGGCGAGCGCTGGATCTGGAGCGAGGTGCAGCGTGTCCGCGGAGAACTCGCGCAGGACGCCGACGAGGCGGAGTCCTTGTTCGAAGCCGCCCTCGCAGTGGCGCAGGAGCAGGGCGCCCGCGCCTGGGCCCTCCGAGCGGCGACAAGCCTCGCGCGCCGTCAGCGCAGCGCCGCCGCGGACGAGCTCATGCCCCTCCTCGCCAGCTTTTCCGAAGGCTTCGGGACCCGGGACCATGTCGAAGCGCGCGCCGTCCTTGGCGGGTGGGGCCTCACCCCTCCGTAGCGTCCTGGCGGGGACGACGGCTAGAGATCAGTGCTGGCTTTCCGGGAGCTCGACGGTCAGGCCGTCCAGTTCCGGGCTCATTCGGATCTGGCAGCCGAGGCGCGAGGTCGGACCGACATGTTCGGCGAAGGTCAGCATCGACTGCTCCATCGCGTTCTGAGGCCCCGTCGCGGCGAACCAGTCCGTGTCGACGTAAACGTGACAGGTTGCGCACGCGGCCGCGCCGCCGCAGTCGCCGTCGATCCCGCGGACCCCATTCCGCACCGCGGCCTCCATCACGCTCACCCCGGCCGAAACGTCCACCTCATGCTGTTCGCCGAAGTGGTTGCGAAAGATCACTCTGGGCATGGAGGTTCCTCAAAGCCTGCATGCGTCGACAAGCGGGCCTGAAACAGCGTTCGAAAACCCCATTCGCGAGTTTGTGATAATATGAAGGTAGACTGTACAGGTAGCCTTCATATCTGGTAAGCGAAGCCCCCATGCGAGAGCAGACGGCGAGCGCGGCGACGGCGCAGGCGCACGAGTTGGCGGCGGAGCTCAGGGTCCTGTTTGGCGCCCTGTCGCGGAGGATACGCGAGCGCGCGCAGTTGGACGGCCTGTCCAACCCGCAGAAGGCGGTTCTGCTGCGGCTCGAGAGCGGGGGCCCATCGACGGTCTCGGACCTCGCCAGAGCCGAAGGGGTCAAGCCGCAGTCGATCGGTGAGACCGTGGCGGCGCTGCGCGCCGCGGGCCTGGTCGAGGCCGCGCCTGACCCCGCCGACGGGCGCAAGACGCTGCTCAGCATGGCGCATGCCGCGCGCCAACGCGCCCTGGTTCTGCGCGCAGCCCATGACGACTGGTTGTTCGGGATACTCGAGACCCGTTTTACCCCGCAGGAACGCGAGCAGCTTCGCGACGCGATCGACCTGCTGCACAGGTTCGTACAGCCGTAATGAGAGTATCAGATGGCGATCGCGTTTCTCGCTGACCGGCCTTTCGCCAGGATCTACCGAATCGGCAATGTGCGGAACCGGCTCGTGGACGCCGCTCTGCACATGCTCGAACTGGCGGGCCCACATCAACTCAGCCTTCGAGCGATCGCCGCCCGCGCGGGCGTGGCGCCGTCCACTGTGTACTATCACTACAAGAACAAGGAGGATCTGCTCGGCTGGCTGGCGCAATCCGGTTTCGAGACCTTGCGCGAGGCGATGGCAGGGGCGGCGAGGGGCGAGGGTAACCCCTCGCGGTTGCAGGGGGCGCTGCAGGCCTACGTCGATTTCGCGCGCATGCGGCCGCAACTCTACCAGCTCATGTACATGATCCGTGATCGTGGCGAGCTCGACGCGGTGTTGAGGGCCGAGCACGAGGCTTTCGCCGAGATGGCGCGCGCAATCGCATACGCCGCTGACGGAAGGTATCCGCAGGAGACAGTGGACGACTGCTCCGTCGCGATCTGGGCGGCTGGCCGCGGCATCGCAGCGATCGCGCTTTCAGCCACCAATGCGACGGAAGCGGATCGCTCTTCGACCATACAACAGGCCATGCGCGGTCTCGAGTTCCTCATCGTCGGCCGACGTTCGGCCCACTGAGACCTTCCCGCGAGACGCGACGCCACAGCCAGTTTTCGGAGCGTCGCCGCCACGTCGGAACGGGCGCTTGTCTAACAATGTTCGGCCAACTCGAAGTGCCTTACCTCGTCCTTCTGGAGAGACGGCCATGAGCGTCGCCCATGCGATCGAAGGCAGCGATCCGACCCCGATCGAACCCATAGAAACGGTCAATCCCGCCATTGCTGCGTTGTTTGAGAGCGACAGCATGTGGCCAGTCTTCGAGCGGCTGAGACGCGAGGATCCGGTGCATCTCACGCCGGAGAGCGACTACGGGCCGTTCTGGTCGGTCACTCGCTACAACGACATTATGGCCGTGGACACAGACCACGCCACCTTCTCCTCGGCCGACGGCATCACCCTTCTGAGCCTGGAGCAGCAGGGTGAGAACGTGCGGCTGTCGCAGAGCAGTAGCTTCATTTCGATGGATCCCCCGCAGCACGACACGCAGCGCAAGGCGGTCAGCCCGGCCGTGGCTCCAGCGAACCTGGCCCTCCTCGCGCCCCTCATCCGCGAGCGCGCCGGAGGTATTCTCGACAGCTTGCCGATCGGCGAGGAGTTCGACTGGGTCGACCTTGTGTCGAAAGAACTCACGGCCATGACCCTGGCCACCCTCTTCGGCTTTCCCTTCGAAGATCGACGGAAGCTGACCTACTGGTCGGATATCTTCACGAATTCTCCAGGCCACGGGCCGGTCAAGAGCTGGGACCATCGGCGCGAAACGTTGATGGAAGTGCGTGAGACATTCACGGGGCTGTGGAACGAGCGAGCGAATTCAGAGCCGACCTCAGACCTGATCTCGATGCTGGTACACGGCGAAGACACCCAACAGATGAGCGAGGAAGAATTTCTCGGAAACGTTGGACTGCTTATCATCGGGGGCAACGACACCACGCGGAACACGATCTCGGGCAGCGTCTACGCGCTGAACCACAACCCCGAACAGTACGACAAGCTGCGCGCGAACCCGGGGCTGGTCGCGTCGATGGTTTCAGAAACGATCCGCTGGCAGACGCCGCTCGCGCACATGCGGCGGACGGCGACACGAGATATCGAGTTTCAAGGAAAACAGATCCGAAAGGGCGATCTGGTCGTCATGTGGTACGTCTCCGGCAACCGCGACGAGACCGTGATCGAGAACCCGAATGCGTTCATCATCGACCGAGCGCGGCCGCGCCAGCACCTGTCGTTCGGCTTCGGCGTTCATCGCTGTGTCGGTAATCGCCTGGCCGAACTGCAGTTGACGATCATCTGGGAAGAGATCCTCAGGCGATTTCCAGTGATAGAGCTGGCGAGGGAACCTGCGCGCACGCATTCGATCTTCGTCAAGGGCTACGAGACCTTGCCTGTCGTCATCCCAAGGCGAAACGAAACTCGCCACTAGGAGGACTGCCCCTGGCCTGGTTCGTGGGACGCGGAGCGCACGGTTCACGGGCGCAACATACCTCGAAGCGTCGGCGTCGATTGAGCAGGATTCTGAAAGCCCTACAGTTCGCCTACAATCTGGCTGAGCGGTGACTGGTTAATGTCGTCCAAAGCTTCTATTTACTGAATATAAACAATATTGGAGCGAACCGTGCTCAAAGGTTATTCGGTTCCACTAAGTCCTCTGGGTCGCGCAAATCTCGCAACGACGCCGCCGTGGCACTATTCGAGCGACGTCCTCGCGGCGGAATTCTGGGTCGACCGCGACGCTGCTCAAGCGACCCTGCCGCCGAACGTGACCATAGACGGATCGGACGAAGCGCGCGCCGTCATCATGTACCTCGACTGGCAATTCACGGGCTCGAACGACGAGCTGCTCGATCCCGCGCGCTATCAATACCGCGAAACCTTCGTCCTGCTCGACGCGCACTGGCGCGACACGGCGATCGCCTATTGCCCCTACATCTACGTCGACAATGACGCGGCGATCATGCGCGGCTTTACCCAGGGTTTTCCAAAGAAGCTCGGCAGCGTCTTTCAGACCCGGAGCTTTGCCGCCCCCAGTCCTGCCGCTGCGCCAGTCGCGGCCGGTTCGAAGTTCGGAGCCAGCCTTTCCGCGCATGGTGAGCGGCTGGCGGACCTGCGCGTCACGCTTCGGGAGGAGATCCCCGACCCAACGACCGTGTTCAACCGCCCGACGGTCATGCGGCGTTATTTCCCGCGCCTGGACGGCAAGGCCTACGCCAAGCCCGCCGTCGACCAGCTCACCCTTTCCCTGACCGACAATCTCCACATCGTCGACCTCTGGGCCGGCGAGGCGGATGTGCGACTGCCCGAGGTCCGAGGCGAAGAGCTGCACGCCCTTGCGCCGGTCCGCGTCGGCAGGGGCTTCCGCTTTGGCATGTCGTACACGGTCACCGACCTGAGGATCCTGGAAGACTACGCCACCTGAGCTGATCCTGAAGGGAAGTCCCGTCCGTCCTCGACACCCGAGGAGTCCGGTCTCTGACGGTCGTCTTCCGGCCGCGAGGGCCAGGACGTCGAGGAAGGCAAGGTCTACGTTTCGAGCTCAGGCATGATCTGGCCCATCTCCATCGCGTTGCTCGCAGGGGCCTCCTGGATGGCCACTAACATGTCCGAGTCCGTCGCGCCGGTTGCGCGCTGTAGCATCGCCCAGAGCTGCCGCAGCATCTGATGTTTGTAGTCGGCCGATCGGCCGGCGCGGATCAGGACCGTCAGAATGACCGCTGACCCGGTCTCACCGCCGACGAATCCGTGATCGGCCGGGAAGGTTTCGAAGATGAGCTTAACGAAAACCTTGTCCAGACCGGTCATCTTGCAGTGAAATTCGGTAATCTCCGCGGCGAGTTTTCCCTTCGTCTCTTGAGAAAGGACTCCGTCGCGCGTTGATATTCTGTAGAGAGGCATGGAAATCTCCACCCAAGAGACGCGTGGCGATTATCTTTCTTATGAGAATAGACTGGGGAAATTGAGATTATTGGATTGTTTTATTATATTTTGTAAGTGTCCAGTCAGGCATCCTGCGAGAACTCTCACGGCGACCTTTCAGTCAATCGCCTACAAGACGTCCGTCCCTCGCCGTGTGAGACGTCGATGGCTGGCGCCTGCAAACCCGGACGCAACCGTTATCGGCTGCGCGGCTTGGTCGTCTGTGATGGGCGGCGCTCAAGCCTGAACACCGGAGGGCGCGCCGATGAGCGTGATCTACGTCGCCACGGCTGTCTCGACCGGCTCTGGGCGAGACGGTCACGTCGAGACGTCTGATGGAAAGGTTTCGCTGGACCTCGCCTTCCCGAAGGAGCTCGGCGGGACTGGCGCCGGCTCGAACCCTGAGCATCTGGTCGCGATGGGCTACGCCGCCGGCTTTTCCAGCGCATTGAGCGCGGAGGCGCAGAGACGGAGGATCGAGCTGAGAGGGGCGGAAGTCGCGTGCAGTGTCAGCCTTCACCGGTCGAGCGACGGACTCAGCCTTTCGTTCGAGATCGTGGCCCATCTTCCGGGGCTGGCGCTCGACGTGGCGAACAGCCTAGTGGCGGAGGCGCACGCCTCCTGCCCCTATTCGAAGGCTCTCACGCATGGCGCGCCCGTCCGGGCGCGGGCGGAGACCTGAGCAGCGGGCGCCTCTCGGGGGCCTGCATGAAACTGGCCTGGGTCAGCTCGGACCGTTCGCCAGGAAGCGAACCGCCGCCTGGACATCCGCCGTTTCGCGACCCTCGTGGAATCTCTCCAGCAACGCGGCCAGCTGCGCCCTGGACCGGCTTTGCGAACCCTGGTCGGTTGCGGATCGCAGGATGCTGAGCGCGGCCCTGAGCCCCCAGCCAAGCGCCCCCTGACGCTCGGCGCAGGCGGCGGCGTCCGCGAAGAGTTGCGCGGCCCGCCCCTCGTCGCCCTGGCGGAGCAAGACCTCGCCGAGGTTGCGCCTGACTTCGGCTGTGCTCCAGTTCTCGATGTCGCCGGCGTCCAGGCGAAGCAACTGGCTGATCTCATCGCCGCCCAGATGCACGCCGGCCTGGGTTCGCAACCTGGCGAGTTCGCTCAGGATGAGGGGGTGGAAGACCTCGTAATGGGACTTCGACAGCAGATTGAGCCCCTGCGGGACGAGGTCACAGCGCGTGGTGTCGTCGTCCTGTGCAGCATTCAGGCCCTTGAGCGCGAGACTCAGGCCCACATAGCTCTCGATGAAGTGTGGGCGGGCCTGAGCGAGGGCCTCGTCCAGCAAGGCGTCGACCTCGCAAGTGTCGTCGCCGCGAAGATGCAGATTGAGCGCCTGCCAGGTCAGCGCCTCGCAGAGAGGCACCGGATAGGGTGAATGGCGGGCCTCGGATACCGCGGTGGCTCCAAGCTCGATGGCCGCGTCCGGGCGCCCCTCCAACCAATGAAGGTTGCTCAGCACGCCGATCGAGGGGATGCGGCGATCGTAGCCGAACTGAGCCATCATCACCTGGCGCGCCTCGAGGGTGTCGCCCGCCAGAGACCGCTCCAGGTAGACCTTCGCCGCCGCGAGCTGGCCCAGATGATGGTGGCTGATGCCGAACATCCAGTCGGCGAGGGCGCGTGCTCCGCGGTCCGGCAAATCGCGGACAAGGTCCTCGGCCTGGCGCGCACGCTGGAACGCATCCTGATAGTCGGGGGCACGGATCCGGTGGGCCCAGAGCACCACCAGGCAGCTCAGCTGCTCCACGATGTCTCCCAGAGCGACGGCGGTCACGTAGCAGCGCAGCCAATTCTGGAACGACTCGTCGGTGAAGCCGTCGGTGAAGGTCTCCGCGCTGGCCCGAGCCGACTGGATCGCCAGCTCGCGCGCCGGACCCAATACGGCCGGTTCCACCGCGTTGTGCACGCGTGACATCCAGAACCGGCACTCAACCAACAGGCCGGCCCGCAGCCAGATGGGCGCGGACGCCGCGGCCAGAGCGGCTGCGGTGTCGGCGTCGCCTTTTGGCGACAGACTCCATTCGATTGCCGAGCCGACGTCGTCGAGAAGCTCGTTGATCCAGCACACGGTCTCGCCGCCTGCGGTCAAGCCGCCATCCTCCAGAAGGCGCCGGATCAATCGCGCATGACGCTCGGCCATCAGGCCTTGCTCGTTCGCCTCGACGAGCCTGTCGAAAGCGTAGCTTCGCGTCATGTCGAGCAGGCGGTAGAACCCGTACGAATCGTTCCGGCTGAACTGAACCAGGGACTTGGAAACGAGGCTGCCGAGCAGTTCGGTGGCCTCCACTTCCAAGATCTCCCCGTCGGCGATGAGGGCGGTCGCCATCTGGAGGGTAAAGCCTCCGGCGAAGACGCTCAGCCGGCGGAATGCGGTCCGTTCGCTCGGCGTGAGCAGCTGATGGCTCCAGCCGAGCGTTGCGTTGAGGGTCTGGTGCCGCGCGATGGCGGTTCGCCGGGCCGGCCAGAGCAGGGCGAACTGGCTTTCGAGCTGGCGCGCGACTTCGCGAACGCCATAGGCGTCGACCCGGCCGGCCGCGAGTTCGATGGCCAGCGCCAGACCATCCAACTTTCGACAGATCTCGCTGACGAGCGCGGCTTCTTCGTCAGTCAGCTCGTAATCGTGCTGACTCGAGGCGACCCTCTCCACGAAAAGTCGAACGGCTGCGAATTCGAGGGCCTCTGCAGCGGTCTGGCCGGCGCCGGCGGCCGGATAGTCCAGAGGGAACAGCCTGTGGACATGCTCCCCATCCGCGCGGAGCGCCTCTCGGCTCGTCGCCAGCAGGTAGACATTCGGCGCTTCTCGAAAGAGTTGTTCGGCCAACAGGGCGACGGCGTCCACGCCCGGTTCGCACCCGTCGAGAACCAACAACATCCGTCTTCGGCTGAGGAAGGTCACGATACCGGGTGTTGCATCGCTCGGCTGCCCAGGGATGCCCAGGGCCGCGCCCAATCCTCCCGTGAGGAATTCCGGGTTGAAGACGCTTCCGACGTCAAAGAAGCAGACGTCCCCGTCGAACCGGGACGCGAGGTCGTGGGCCAGCGTGAGCGCGATGCTCGTCTTTCCAACGCCGCCTGGCCCCACCACAGTCACGAACCGATGTTCGAGGAGTTGTTCGACGAGGGCCTTCAGCGCCTGGTCGCGACCGATCAACGGGCGGGGACGGGAGGGCAGGGGGCGGGCCGAAGTTCGCCTCCTCTCGGGGGCGCGATCGACAAGCCTGTGCGAGACTGGCGCTACGAAGCTGTAGCCCTGGCCGGCAACGTTGGCGATGTATCGGCCCTCGCCCAGCGCCTTGCGGAGCGCGGCGATGTGGAACCTCAGGCTGTCGTCATTGGCGATGCTGGCCTGGGTGAACAGCTCCGCCTTTCCAACGATCTGACCGGCGTGCTCCACGAGAGTCCGAAGGATTTCGAAGGCCTTGTCCCCGAGCTGGACGGGCGATCCGTCGCGCTCGAGGCGTCGCTGCGCCGTCAGCAGGGTGAAGGCGCCGAACGCCAGGGCCCGGTCGGGATGGGGCGTGCCGGACGCACTCGACCCGAGGTCCTCGGGGAGGTCATCCAGAGTATCCGTGTCGTCGGCCGAACCTCGGCCCACGCCACTGGGTTCGTTCATGGCAGAGCACCGTGCGAATGCCTTACCAGACTACCGATATAAACCCGGAACGCCAGGAAGTTAGTCGACGACGGGACAATCCCTGAGCGTTCGATTGGGTCGATGCTTTTGGCGCAGCCAAGGCGGCGCGCAGGAAGTGCTGAGCCAGGATACTGGTCGACCAAAAAATATTCTCGGAACGATTCAAATGACGAAGGCCGGGCGTGTGTTCTGTAATTAAGCTGAGTGTTCCGATTTTAATTTTCGATCGATGTTCGCTGGTCTAGCGACGCCAAAGGGGGCGAAAAGACTCCAACGCAGGCCAAGGCGATACAATCCCGTCTCGACGTCGTGGACATACGATGGGCGGAACTGGTCGACGCTTCTTGGGGCGCCCCCTCAGGAGGAGGGCGCCCTGCTGTATTGCGATCTACCGGAGCTTTGCGATGGCGAAAACCACGGCCGACCTGATGGCTGAAACCCTTCAACAGGCGGGCGTGAAGCGCGTCTACGGGGTCGTCGGAGACTCTCTCAATGGCTTCACTGACGCCCTTCGCCGCCGCAAGGACATAGACTGGATCCACGTCCGGCACGAGGAAGGCGCCGCCTTCGCGGCCGGCGCCGAGGCGCATCTTACCGGCGAGCTGGCGGTCTGCGCAGGGAGTTGCGGCCCGGGCAACCTTCACCTGATCAATGGACTGTTCGATTGCCAGCGAAGCGGCGTTCCGGTGCTCGCCATCGCGGCGCACATCCCGAGCACCGAAATCGGCATCGATTATTTCCAGGCGACCCACCCGGAGAGCCTGTTCAAGGAGTGCAGCCACTACGTCGAGCTGGTCTCCAATCCCGGCCAGCTGCTTCAGGTCCTAACGCGCGCCATTCGCGTGGCCGTGGCGAAACGCGGCGTCGCCGTCGTCGTCATCCCAGGCGATATCGCTCTTAGTCCTGCCGTGGGAAGCGCTCCGAAATGGACCGTTCCATCGGCGCCGCTCATCCGGCCCCGTGACTCCGAGATCCAGGCGCTCGCCGGAATGCTCAACGGCGCTGCGCGCATCACCTTGCTCTGCGGCGCCGGCTGCGCGGGCGCGCACGACAAGGTGGTGGCTCTCGCCGAGACGCTGAAGGCGCCCATCGTGCACCCGCTGCGCGGCAAGGAGCACATGGAGTACGACAACCCTTTTGACGTCGGCATGACGGGACTGGTCGGCTTCGCGTCTGGCTACAAGGCGATGAAGAACTGCGACATGCTGCTGATGCTGGGGACCGACTTCCCCTATCGGCAGTTCTACCCCTCCGACGCCAAGATCGCGCAAATCGACCTTCGGCCCGAGGCGCTCGGCAATCGGTGCCCGCTCGACCTGGGCTTGCTCGGTTCAGTGGCCGACACGCTGGACGCTCTCCTTCCTGCGCTCAGGCCGAAGACCGATGGTTCGCACCTCGAGGACGCCCTGGCGGACTACCGAAAGGCCCGGCGGGATCTCGACGCCCTCGCCGAGACGCGTGGCGCCAGCGAGCGGATCCACCCACAGTACGTCACCCGCGTGGTCAGCGACCTCGCTTCCGACGACGCCGTCTTCACATGCGACGTGGGCTCACCGATCGCGTGGACGGCGCGCTACCTCAAGGTGAATGGAAAGCGCCGCATCGTCGGGTCCTTCAACCACGGGTCCATGGCCAACGCGATGCTGCACGCCATCGGCGCCCAGGTGGCGTTTCCCGGCAGGCAGGTCGTTTCCTTTTCCGGAGACGGCGGTTTCACCATGATGATGGGTGAATTCGTCACCCTTATTCAGCACCAACTGCCGGTGAAGATCATTTTGTTGAACAACGGCACGCTGGGTTTCGTGGAGCTCGAGATGAGAGCCAATGGGTTTCTCGATTTCGGTTGCGATCTCAAGAACCCGAACTTCGCCGCGATGGCGAACGCCATGGGGATCAAGGGCGTGCGCGTCGAGCGTCCGCAGGACCTGGAAGGCGGCGTGAGGGAGGCGCTGGCGCACCCAGGCCCCGCTCTGGTCGAGGTCATGAGCGTGCGGGAGGAATTGATCATGCCCCCCGTCACCACCCTCGAAGAGGCGCACAAGTTCGGCGTCTTCATGCTGAAGGCCGTCCTTGATGGTCGCGGCGGTCAGCTGGTCGACCTGGCGACGGCCAATATAGTTCGGTGAGGTATGCTGGCGCCCCGGCGTCTAGTCGAAAGCCGCGTCAAAGATCTCGACGTCCAGCATCGGGCTCTTTTGCGGCGCGGCTCCCGAAGGCGGGCGCCTGACGATCCGGTGCAGGGTCGGGATGGTCAGGCCAGAAAAGGATTCGTGAGCCGAGGCGTAGGCGACCAAAGGTATCGTCTCGCCACACTCGATATCGAAGTCGGTGCGCCTGAGCAGGCCGTCATTGTCGAAATACATCACGGCTTCGCGGGAATAGGCGAGGGCGCTTTGCGGGGTGTTCACCCGTAGGCGACGCCAGGTCTGCCCATTCTCGGTCCAGGCCCCGAGTTCCTCCAAGTGCGTGTCGCGCCCCACCAGGGCGAGCGGCGCCGTCATGCAGCTCCAGATGCCCAGTCCGCAAAGATAGACCAGCTCGGCCTCATCCTTGGGGTTGCGGAAGGGCCTGGGCGCGGCTTCCCGGCGAGATCCGACAAACGCTCCGTCGTCTTGCTGGATCGCGACGAAGTCAGGGAAAAAACCCCATGCCCCGCCCGCGTCGGAGAAGCCCGAGATACGGATGGAGCGGCTGTCCAGATCGCCTTCGGCCACAATTTCCTTGAGAAAATGAGTCGCCTTGAGCGGCTCCACCAGCGAGCCGTTGAGCATGAGGTGACTGGTAAATCGGCGCAGCTTCGTCCAGCGAGCCCCTCCGGCGGCCTCGAAGACCTCATCCCGTAGAGACATGCTCCAAGACTCCGATGCGCCCGGAGAGCCACCCCAGTGGCTGCTGTACATGCACATTATGCTAATTGACGGGGAGCGTCGGACATTGGGCCATATTGATCCGGTTTGAACTCCTTTGCTGACTGCGCGCTTGCTTCGGACCCGCCGGAAGTCGTCGAAGAAAAGGCTCGGTTTCTGCCAAATTGCCCGACCTGCAAGGGAGGTTAGAGCCTATCCCTCACAGCCCTCACAACTCTTAGCGACATATTACGAGCCCCCTCGCGTTCGGGAGCGTAGGTCACGAGCGCCGAAATTCGTTGGACCTCCGGGCCCGGCAGCGAAAGCGAGGGTAGCGATGTACCAGTCTTCAGTCTTCTGGATCGGGCCGGCCGACGGCTTCGAGTCTCAGCGGGTCCAATTCATCTCGAACCTGGCCGAATTGCTCGAATCCGCGCGTGAGCAGTTGGAACGCGACCGCGTAGCCGCCGGGGCCAGCATCAGTCAGGCGGCTTCGATCCTTCGATCGGAACTGCAGCGGCACGGCACGGCGTCCAAGCTCAACAGCGGGCCGGGCGAACTCGCCGGCTGGCAGGTGCGCCGGATACGCGCCTACATCGAGAGCCACCTGAGCGAGACCATTCACGTCAAGGATTTGAGCGGCGTCGCACGGCGCAGCACGGCTCACTTCTGTCGCGCGTTCAAGCGCACGTTCGGCCAGACGCCGCACGCCTATCTGACGGCGCGTCGCCTTAGCCGCGCGCAGGCCCTGATGCTCGAGGGCGACGAGCCGCTGAGCATCATAGCCCTGCTGTGCGGGTTCACCGATCAGGCGCACCTCTCAAAGCTGTTCCGGCAGCATACCGGGGAGACGCCCGCGGCGTGGCGCCGCCGCCGCGCCTTCGCCGACGAGGCTGACGCGCAGGCATGGCCCATGCAGGCCTGAGGGCGCGCCGGTCCTCGGAACCTCACTTATTTGGGCCGGCCGAGCAGGCTCTCGTCGTTGGCGGTCCGGCAAGACCTTTCCGCCTAAGGATCAGGCCGGCGTGTCGGGTCGCCAGCCGGGCTTGCCCGTGGCCTTCACCGCCACGCCATACTCTCCCGTCCAACTTTGCGATTCACGCGCGTCCTTCTCCCGAGGGGAGAAGGATCTTGTTTCAACCCGCAAGGGTCGAAGGGCTCCCGCCTAAGAAGAGCGGGGACGGGCCGGATCACTCGGGCGCGGAGCCCAGGGCCCCGGTGACCAGGGCGAGGTTCGCAGCAGCCGACAGGGCTGCGCTGTAGGCGTCGGTCGAGGCGTTCTTTGCCTGCAGCAGTTGAATCTCGGCCAAGGTGACGTCAGTGATCGAGCCGACGCCGTTGCGGTAGGAGCCCAGGGCTGCGTCAAACGTGGTCTTCGCCGCGGTCGCCAGAACCTGGGACGCGCTATAGGCCTCGAGGCTGGTGCGCAGAGCGTTGCCCGCGTGGACGACCTGCGTGACCGCGTCCTGCCGCGCGCGCGCGAGCTTTGCCTCGGCGCTGTCCTCCTCGGCTCTCGCCTGGGCGAGGGCGGCGGCGCGGGTCCCGCCGTCGTAGAGCGGCACGGTCACCCCGGCGACGATCGTGCCGCCGAAGCGCTCGCCGTTGAGGTTGGTCGTCGGACTTTGCTGGTTGAATCCGGGCAGGGAGGTCAGATCGACGCGTCCTGAATTGTAGGCGCTGGAGGCAGAGAGAAACACCTTGGGCAGGAATTCCGCCCGTGCGGCCCGAACCTTCGCCTCGCTGGCCTTCTCGGCGGCGTAGGCGCTGAGGACATCCGGGCGACGCGACAAGGCCTGCGAGACGACCGCCTCGGCCGGTTCGTTCATGGCCGGCGACAGGACGCGCCCCGACACATCGGCGACCTTGATCCTGGTCAGGGGCGAGATCCCCATGGCGTCGAGGAGGGAAGTATAGGCGTCCTGGGCGCTGCCGCGCGCCTGGACCAGGGCCAGCTTCGCTTGGGCGGTCGCCTGCGTGGACTGGGCGACTTCGACCACCGTCCCGACGCCGCGCTTGTAGCGGTCCTCGGCGGCTGCCTGCACGGATTGGGCGTCGGCGAAGGACTGGGTCGCCGTGGCGACGCGCGCCTGAGCGGCAGCGTTGGCGTAGAAGGCCTGGGCCACGGCGTAGATGAGCTCCTGGTGCGCGGCGGTGAAGGCGATGTTGGACATCACCGACGCCTCCTTGGCCGCATCGACGATCGCCGTCCGCTCGCCGAAGTCGAACAGCAGCCATTGCAGCGAGATGGCCGAGATCACGCCTTCGGCTGATTGACCATTGCTGAAGTTGGTTCCCTGGAATGTGCTGGGACCGGAGTTGGAGCCATAGGCGCCCACGACGGTGGCGTTGATCTTCGGCAGGTAGCTGCTCTTCGCGATCCCCTCGGCCAGCGCGGCGATGCGCGCGTCGTTCCAAGCGATGCGGGTGGTGGGATTGGTCGTCTCAGCGAGGTCGATGAGGTCGGCCAGCCCATAGACCTTCGCGCTGTCGACGCTTGGCCCGGGCGGCGGCTCCGCCATTGCCGCGTTGGAGGGCAGGACATAGTCGCGCGCCGGAGTGGCGCTGTTCTTCGGGCCGGCGACGATTTCGCCGCCGGCTGTGGTGACCGGACTCCAGGGGCGATCCGGCCGCTCCGGGGCAATGTTCAGGGCCGAGGTCGCGCACCCGCCCAGGCACGCCGACAGGAGCGAGGCGGAGATCAGGCGCGAGGCCGGGGCGCCGCTAAGCCAACGCATGGTCGACGCTCTCCTTCACATCGGCGTTCTCTCCGATCGCGCTCTCGAGCGCTCCCAGACGCGCCGTGGCGCTCGCGGCGAGTTCCGGCTGGCAATTGGCGCCGAGCAGGAGGGGAGCGGTCAGTTCGCCGACCTCCTTGGCCAGCGTGCGCCGGTCCTCCAGCCAGTGGGCGGTGGGGCGAATCCCTCTTGGCTCGAAGGGGATGAGATCGAGCTCGCGTTCGAGGGCGCCGAACGCGGCCAGGGACTGGGCCGCCATCACGCGGCGGGCCTGGACGCTGGCGGCGGAAGCCATGGCGCGCAGGCCACCGATCAGAGCCTTGAGGGCTGGGTCGATGCCGCGGGCGACGCTCACCGGCCAGACCGTCACGAACATCAGGTAGCAGACCAGGATGCCGATCAGGATGCCGATCACCCGATCGCGCGCCGTGGCCACGCCAAAGGCCGGCGCCGAGCCCTGCAGGATGCAGAGGAGAAAGGCGAAGGCGGCCTGGTAGCCAGCATAGGCGATCTTCTCGTCGCCGACCGCGACCCAGGCGCAGGCGAGGGCCCCGACGAAGACCAGAGCCATCAACGAGCCGATCGCGGCCAGGTGCGGAACGACAAAGACGAGGGCGCCGGTCCCGACCACGGCGCCGATCAAAGCGCCGAGGACCCGCAAGGTGCTCTTCTGGACGGTCTCGGCGGTGCTGGCGAGGCCGACGATGTAGCAGGTGATGAAGCAGGTGTGGATGCCCGACCAGTCCAGCTGGATATAGAGGGCGTAGCAGAACAGCGCCGCTCCGGTGGTCTTCAGCGCGAACTGCACATGTTCGGGATTGGTAAAGGCGTCGGGCAGGAAGAAGCCGCCGGCCGCCTTCGGCGCCGGCGCGGCGGCCGGCTCGGGAGGTCCCGGCTGCGCGAAATCGGCCAGGGTCTGCCGCAGATCCGCCAGCAGGGTCCGGCCAAGCTCGGGCAGCGCCTCTTCGCCCTCGAGCGGCGGCAGGACGACCTCCACCGGATAGCCGCCGCGGCGCAGGATCGCGGCCATGTCGTCCAGCAAGTCCGCGATGGCCTCACGGGCCCGCGCTGGCGGCGTCGCCCGGGGCTCGCGCGCGGCGAAATCGACCAGAAGGGCGATGGCCAGCGTCGAATACGTCGCCTGTTTCAGGGCTGCGATGTCCTCCGTCGGGGACATCCTCTCGACGCCGGCGAGGCGGACCCAGGCAGGGATCTCGCCGGCGCCTTCGCGCAGGAATTCGCCGAGCGCCTCGCGCGCCCGCTCGTCGCGCGCGCGCAACACCCGCGCACAGATCGCCAGCCGGTGCGCCAGGGCCCGTTCCGCCACACGCCTGGGCGGCGGCGCCAGGAGAAGATTGACGACGATCGAGACGGCTGCGGGCGTGACGACGAACAGCCAGGCGTAGAGCAGGCCGCGGGTGGCGAGTTCGCCCCCGGGCGCGAGGCCCAGCTCGTCGAGGCCGTAGCCGACGATCAGGCCGATGATCGAGCCGATCGGCCGAAGCTTGCTGGCCGAGGTCAGGAACAGAACACCAAAGGAAATCACGGCGATGGCGATGACCCGCCACATCGGCAGGTCCATCACCGCCATGCTCACCAGCATGATGAGGCCGATTATCAGCGTGATCAGCACTCCCAGGATCAGGTTGGTGATGAGGCTGGTGGCGCGGTCCGGCTTGTTGAGGAAGAACACGATGTAGACCATCAGGGCTGGGTCGGGCAGCCGGTAGAGTTCCGCCGCCAGGGTGGTGAGGGCGCAGATCAGGGCGACGCGTGTGGCGAATTCCAGCCGGCCGGGGCTGGGCCCCAGCAGGCGCAACACCCCTCGGCCCCAAGTCGCCAAGCTAGGCGTGACAGGCGGCGCCATGCCTGATCTCCACCACGGCGCTGGCGCCCAGCCGCATCAGGTTCTGCGGCGGCGATATCAACCTCAACCGGACCGGAAAGCGCTGCGCCACGCGCACCCAGTTCAGCTCTCGCTGGACGTAAGGGACCGATCTGGGGACGTTGACCTTATCGCTGTCGAGAACGCCCGAGCCGATGCCCTGCACGACCGCCCGGATCGGCCGGCTCCGGTCGATCATCGAATAGACCGTGGCGCAATCGCCCACGGCGATGGCCTTCAGGTCGTACTCGCGAAAATTGGCGTCCGCGAACCACTCGTCCGAGTTCACCAGGGTGAACAGCGACTGCGAGGGGACCACCACCTCCCCGGTCAACACCGTCAGGCCGACGACGCGCCCGTCATGCGTGGCGCGCACCGTGGTGTCGTCCAGGTTCCTCTGGGCGACCGCCAGGGCGGCCTTGCGGGCTTCCACTGTCGCGGTCGCGCCGGCAATGGTGTCTATCGCCTGCACCGTCGCCTTCTGCTGCACCTGCGCCTGCAGGAGCGAGGTCGATGCATCGCGCTGGGCGGTCTCGGCCTGGTCGAGTTGCTGGGTCGGGACGTAGCCTTGGGCCGCGAGCGGGCGAAGCCGCTCGACCGTGTGGGTGGCCAGTTCCAGGTTGGCCTTCGCGCGCCCGACCTGGTCGTTCGCGACCACGGCGACGGATTTCTGGGTAGAGACATAGCGGCCCTGGGTGGCGAGGGCGGCCTCAGAGAGGTCGAGCTCGGCATGGGCCTGGGCAAGGATCAGGCGGTAGGGCGTCGGATCGATCTGGAACAGCAGGGCGCCCTTGGCGACCTGCATGTTCTCGACCACCGGAATGTCGATGATCTTGCCACCCACCGGCGAGGCGACGTGCACGACATCGGCGTCGATCGTGGCGTCGTCGGTCTCGGGACGAAACTCGCGGCGCCGGATCGCGAAGAGACTGACGGCGATGGCCGCCGCGATGATCAGCAGGGCGATCACTCTGCCCAGGCCCTTCCGGCGGGCCGTTCCTGCGGCTTGCATGCTCATTGCCCGAACCAGAACAGCCAGGCCGCGATCGCCACGAGCAGCCCCACGGCGATGCAGACGAACAGCTGCAGCGGCAGCGCATTGGAGAGCCCGGACATCACCATGACGATCCGGGCGACTATGGCCGCCGCGATACCGGCCACGCCGCACAGGATCCAGCCAGGGAAATAGGCCCCGAACAGGATCAGCGACGGGGCTCCGGGCGAGGCGCAGCCGCTCATGGTGGCGAGGACGCCGAACGGCGCCCACAGGCTCAGATGCAGTTTTTCTCGGCCCACGATCCATCCTTGGGAGCGCGCGCTCCGAGTGGGCGATATTGCGGTCGGGCCATCGCCGACGTCCTGCAGCGGCTTGCCTCGATCCATCGCCATTTTGCCCTTACGGCGCATTACCGCCCCGTCGATGCCGAGGTCGAATCAGGGCCGAAATAAGGCGGCCGTCCCTCCCAGAAAGGAGGGAGTCTCGACGCGAAGCGGCGAGATGGATGCCCCGAGCGGGAGAGAAGGTCCTCCAAATAAACTCAACCCTCTCCAATACCATGCTGCGGCGCCGAACTAGATCGGATTCGGGGCGCGGTTTTTGTCTCGCTTCGTGTGACTGTAGATTATCCGGAGATAGACTCGGTGTCGAAAAAAGTCGCCAAAATCATCGTCGATACCTTGGAAGCGGCCGGTGTCC
>DASXGQ010000203.1:0-8586 GCA_036488995.1 Caulobacteraceae bacterium | reverse complement strand
GGCGGCGGTGACGATGGCGGACAGCTCTCTCGCTCAGATCCGGTTCAATGGCCTTCGGGCCTATATCGCGGACGCCGGCTGGCCTGGCGTCATCGTCCTGACCCTCGAATCCGGCGAGATCCGCCGCGCTCTTACCCTTGAGGACCCGCTGAAAGCCTCTCGGCCGATCCGGGTTGGAGGCCGCGTCCTGCGCGCAAGGCGGAGCGGAAGAGTCGAACTGGGGGCCTCGCTAATCGAAGTCGCGCCGGATGGGGACGTCGTCTATCTCGCGCCTCCGGGCGGACCGATGGCGCGGATCGGCGCGCGTTTCCTCGACAATTCGCAAATGCCCCCTGGCGCTCTCTCCTCGGAGTTGGAGCCGTTCGCAGCCACGCCGTCCTCGTTCGGCACGGCCATGGATGCGGACGGCGTGATGTACGTGAGCGACGTCGACCGCTCGCGTATCCTCAAGGTGAGCCCGAAAGGGAAGATCGAGCCCCTGTTCGCCGACCCGCGCCTGGCCTGCGTGACGGCCTTGTGGATCGACGACCATGGCAACCTTCTGATGCCCGCCGCGCGTCTCTCCGAAATCGGAGCTTTTGGTGAACCCGACACCGCGAGCGGCCCCTTCACCGTCTGGTCCGCCCCAATCGGCGCTGCGCCGCTTCGGCGGTAGCGGGGGCTGCAGCCCCGGCCAAGGTCGAACACGGTCAACCCGCTCGCATGGCCTCGCGCAGCGGTCGGAAGCTGACGAATTCGATCCTCTCTTCGCGGAGGATCTGCGCAATGTCCGGGTCTATGGCGCAGGCGTGGTCGTCGATGCGGATCTGGGCCTCGGTCAGGTCGTAGCCGCGCAGTTCGGGCCCGTCGAGCACCGGATGGACGATGAATTCGGTGACGCCCGGCTGCAGCGCCGAAAGCTTCGCGCGGATCAGTTCGGCCGTCGAGCGGCCCCAGTCGAAGAAGAACTCGTCCGGATAAAGCAGACCCAGGGCGTCGGCGGGCGCGCGAATGGGAAAGCCCAGCGCTCGCTCCGCGCGCGACCCCGCCATACGCAGGGGCAGACGGAACTCGTGGGCCAGCTCGAGGTAGATCTCGTAATAGCGAGGCTCGATCTGCAGGACGCCCATGTGAGCGTCGATGTGAGTGACGTCTACGCCCCAGGCGACGGCCTGTTCGATCTGTGCGCGGCACTCGCGCCGCACGTCCGAGAGCTCGGCGCGCGCCCAGACCTCCTTGGCGGTGCGCGGGAGGAAGCCCTGGTCGTCGTGCAGGGAGCGCGCGCCGGTGAGCGAGCGCCAGCGATAGCCGGAGTATTCGGCGGTCAGCGTCAGATGCACGCCGACGTCCTGCCCGCGGAACAGTTCGACCGCCTCCAACGCCCACGGACACGGGACCATCAGGGTCGCGCTGGTGGCGATGCCGCGTTCCATCGCTTCGAGGCTAGCCAGATTGGCCGCGTGACTTGAGCCTATGTCGTCGCAGTTCACGATCACCATGCGCGCGTCGGGCGCACGGCCCAGCCGCTCGTTCACCGCCGGCTCTCTTCCCACGCCGCGCTCTCCTCTTTAGCCACGGCTGATCTACGGTCTTGCGCGTCGCGAGGCGACTCCACCTAGCCAGTCGACTCTCAGCGCAATCGCCGTGCAAGATCGCCAGGCATGAAAGCGACGGTGAAATCGAAGAGCATGAGGCGGCGCGAGCGGAGCGCGCGGATGTCGATCTCCAGTCTCGGATTCGAGATCGCCCAGATCGGCGTGGCGCGTTTCGACCTCTCCGATCCCTACCACCTGGCCCTGACCGTGCACTGGCCGACGTTCGTTGCGGGGCTCTTAATTTCCTATGGCCTGATCACGTCGGCATTCGCCGGCCTTTATTTGCTGCAGCCCGGCAGCGTCGCCAACGCCGTGGCGCCGTCGGACTATTTCTTCTTCAGCGTCGAGACCCTCGCCACCGTCGGCTACGGCGCCATGGCCCCAAAGACCCTCTACGGGCATCTCATTTCATCGACTGAGATCATCACCGGCATGGCCTTCACCGCCATCATGACCGGTCTGGTCTTCGTGCGGTTCTCCAGGGCCCGCGCAAAGATCGTGTTCGCGGGCGTGGTCGTCGTGGCGAGGCACAACGGCCGTCCCACGCTGATGGTGCGGATCGGTAACGGCCGGACCACCGTCCTCACCCAGACAACCGTGCAGATCAATGCCCTCCTCAACGAGGACACCGCTGAGGGTGGTCGCTATCGGATCGTCCACGACCTGCGCCTCACCCGCTCGTCCTTCCCGATATTCCCTTTGATCACCACCTTCATGCACGTGATCGACGACAAGAGCCCTCTGGCCGCCTTCGACGTCGCGGCCCTCCCCGAGAGCGATCTTCGCCTCATC
Organism: Caulobacteraceae bacterium; assembly: GCA_036488995.1. Taxonomy (GTDB): domain Bacteria; phylum Pseudomonadota; class Alphaproteobacteria; order Caulobacterales; family Caulobacteraceae; genus Acaudatibacter. The sequence continues at coordinate 6,220 of DASXGQ010000203.1, read as the reverse complement.
GTCAGCGTCCAGGCGCGCGATCCCAAGATCGGGGCCATCGTGTACGATCTGAAGAGCTACGCCGCCTCGGACCTTCGCCCCGGCATGAGGTTCGTCGACGCCATCACCGTCCACGAGAACGGCCTGGTGGTCGGCGACCTCACCCGCATCGACGAGATCGAATCGGATCCCAACTTCAACGAAGAGATCGCCTGAGCCGGCGCTCGCGCTCTAGCCCGGCTCGTAGGCGAGGATCGGCGCCAGCCACTTCTCCGCCTTCCCCATCTCCCAGCCCTTGCGGCCGGCATAGTCCGTCACCTGATCGCGGTCGATCTTTCCGACGCCGAAGTAGTGACTCTGCGGATGGGCGAAGTAGAGGCCCGAGACCGAGGACGCCGGCTGCATGGCGAAGCTCTCGGTGAGCTCGATCCCGGTCGCCGCCTCCGCGTCCAGCAGGTCGAACAGGGTGCGCTTTTCGGTGTGGTCGGGTTGGGCCGGATAGCCGGCCGCGGGCCGGATGCCGCGGTAGCGTTCGGCGATCAGAGCGTCGATGTCGAAGGCTTCGTCGGCGGCGTAGCCCCACAGCTCGCGGCGGACCCTGTGGTGCAGGGCCTCCGCGAAGGCCTCGGCCAGGCGGTCCGCCAGGGCTTGGCTGAGGATGGCCGAATAGTCGTCGCCGGCGGCCTTGAAGCGCTCGGCGATTTCGCTCTCGCCGATGCCGGCGGTGACCGCGAATCCACCGATCCAGTCGTCGCCCACGGGCGCGACGAAGTCGGATAGCGCAAGGTTGGGTCGCCCCTCCCCCTTGGCGATCTGCTGGCGCAGGGTGTGGAGGCGCGCGCGCTCGGTTGTGCGCGTCTCGTCGGTCCACACGACGACGTCGTCGCCATCGGCGTTGGCGGGCCACAGGCCGACCACGCCCTTCGCCTCCACCCATCGCTCGGCGACCATCCGCTCGAGCATCTGACGGGCGTCCGCGTAGAGGCTGCGCGCGGCTTCGCCCACGACATCGTCCTCGAGGATAGCCGGGTAGCGGCCGACCAACTCCCAGGCGGCGAAGAAGGGCGACCAGTCGATGTAGGGGACCAGTTCCTCCAGCGGCATGGTCACCGTGCGCCGGCCAATGAAGCGGGGCCGCGGCGCCTGATAGCTCTGCCAGTCGATGGGAAAGCGGTTCGCGCGGGCGGCGGCGAGCGGCGTGCGCGCCTTGGCCTCCTGCGTGCGGCTGAACTGCTCGCGGATGCGGACGTATTCGGCGCGCGTCTCCGCCTCAACCCTCTCCTTCTCCGTGGGCGACAGCAGGCCCGAGACGACGCCCACCGCGCGGCTGGCGTCCAGGACATAGGTCGTCGAGCCATTGCGATAAGCCGGCTCGATCTTGACCGCCGTGTGCGTGCGGCTGGTCGTGGCGCCGCCGATCAGCAGGGGAACGGAGAAGCCTCTGCGCTGCATCTCGCCGGCGACGAACACCATCTCGTCGAGGGAAGGGGTGATCAGGCCTGAGAGGCCGATGATGTGGACCTGGTTCTTCTCGGCCTCGTCCAGGATCTTCTCGGCCGGGACCATGACGCCGAGGTCGATCACCTCGTAGTTGTTACACTGCAGGACCACCCCGACGATATTCTTGCCGATGTCGTGGACGTCGCCCTTCACCGTCGCCATCAGGATCCGGCCGGCGCTCTCGCGTGGCTTGCCTTCCTTCTCGGCTTCCATGAACGGCAGCAGCCAGCCGACCGCCTGCTTCATCACCCGCGCCGACTTGACCACCTGGGGCAGGAACATCTTGCCCGCGCCAAAGAGGTCGCCGACGCGGTTCATGCCGTCCATCAGCGGGCCTTCGATCACGTCGAGCGGCCGCTGGGCGGCAAGGCGCGCCTCCTCGGTGTCGGCGTCGATGAATTCGGTGATCCCGTGGACCAGGGCGTGGGCGAGGCGCTCGGCGACAGGGGCGTCGCGCCAGGCAAGATCGACCTTCCGCGCCTCCGCCTTGCCGCCCTTGTACTTGGGGGCCAGGTCCACCAGGCGTTCGGTGGCGCCCGGGCGGCGGTTGAGGACGACGTCTTCGACAGCCTCGCGCAGCTCCGGCTCGATCTCGTCATAGACCGGCAGGTCGCCGGCGTTGACGATGCCCATGTCCATGCCCGCGGCGATGGCGTGGTAGAGGAAGACCGAGTGCATCGCCCGGCGGACGGGCTCGTTGCCGCGGAAGCTGAACGAGACGTTCGATACCCCGCCCGACACGCGCGCGCGCGGCAAGGTCTGCTTGATCTCCCGCGTCGCCTCGATGAAGTCGACACCGTAGTTGTCGTGTTCCTCGATCCCGGTGGCGATGGCGAAGATGTTGGGATCGAAGATGATGTCCTCGGCCGGAAATCCGATCTCCTCGGTGAGCAGACGGTAGGCCCGCGCGCAGATCGACACCTTGCGGTCCTTGGTGTCCGCCTGGCCCTGCTCGTCGAAAGCCATGACGACCACGGCGGCGCCGTAGCGCAGGCACTTCATGGCCTGCTCGCGGAACTTCGCCTCGCCCTCCTTGAGGCTGATCGAGTTCACGATCGGTTTGCCCTGGACGCACTTGAGCCCCGCCTCGATCACCTCCCACTTCGAGGAGTCGACCATGATCGGCGCGCGCGCGATGTCGGGCTCGGCGGCCAGCAGGTTGAGGAAGGTCGTCATGGCCTTGGCGCCGTCGAGCAGCCCCTCGTCCATGTTGACGTCGAGCACCTGCGCGCCGGCTTCGACCTGGGCGCGCGCGACCGACAGGGCGGCGGTGTAGTCCCCCTCGACGACCAGCTTGCGGAAGCGGGCGGAGCCGGTGACGTTGGTCCGCTCGCCGATATTGACGAAAAGCGGTCTCAACAGTCCCTCCCCTTCTGGGGAGGGTGGTCGAGCGCAGCGAGACCGGGTGGGGAAGTCCAGGGACAGACCGAGGCGCCGGGGATTTCCCCAGCATTCCCCACCCGTCGCGCCTGCGGCGCGCCACCCTCCCCGGAAGGGGAGGGAAGAGAATTCCAGGATTTGAGCATCAGATCAGTTCGAAGGGTTCGAGGCCGGAGAGGCGCAGGGCCGGGGCGCGCTCGGGTATCTCGCGGGGGGCGAGACCCTGCACCGCCTGGGCGATGGCGCGGATGTGGTCGGGAGTGGTGCCACAGCAACCGCCCAGGATGTTGACCAGCCCGCTCCTCGCCCATTCGGAGAGGGCCGCCGAGGTCGCCTCGGGCGTCTCGTCGTAGTGGCCAAAGGCGTTGGGCAGGCCGGCGTTGGGATAGGCGGCCACCAGGGTGTCGGCGAGGCGGGCGAGCTCGGCCACGTGCGGGCGCATCAGGTCCGCGCCGAGGGCGCAGTTGAAGCCCACGGCGAACGGCCGCGCGTGGCGGACCGAATTCCAGAACGCCTCCACGGTCTGGCCCGACAGCGTGCGGCCGGAGCGGTCGGTGATCGTGCCGGAGATCCAGATTGGCAGGGGCTCGTAGCCGTCGTCCTCGAGGTCGAGGATCGCCTTGATCGCGGCCTTGGCGTTGAGCGTGTCGAACACCGTCTCGACCAGGAAGAGGTCGACCCCGCCCTCGTGCAGGGCGCGCGCCTGCTCGACATAGGCGGCGTAGACCTGCTCGTAGGTGACCTGGCGCGCGCCCGGATCGTTGACGTCGCTGGACATCGAGAGGGTGCGGTTCAGCGGACCGATGGCGCCGCAGACGAAGCGGGGCTTGTCCGGCGTCTTCTCCGTCCAGCGGTCCGCGCTCTCGCGGGCCAGGCGCGCAGCGGCGAGGTTGATGTCCGTCACCGCGCCCTGCAGTTCGTAGTCGCCCTGACTGATCGCGGTGGCGTTGAAGGTGTTGGTCTCGGCGAAGTCCGCGCCCGCCTCGAAATAGGCGTCGTGCAGGTCGGCGATGATGTCCGGCCGGGTCAGGCAGAGCAGGTCGTTGTCGCCGCGCAGCATCACCGGATGGTCGGCAAACTGCTCGCCGCGGAAATCCGCTTCGGTCAGGCCCCGGCGCTGGATCATCACGCCCCAGGAGCCGTCGAGGACGAGGATCCTCTCGCGCGCGACCTGATGAAGGCGCTCGATGCGGTCTTGGCGGGTGCTCATGGGGTGGCCTCGCGAACGCCCAGGACCCGGCAGATGGCGTAGACAAGGTCCGCGCCCTCCACCCGGTTGAGGGTATAGAAGTGGAAGTCGTGGAAGCCCTCCTCCTCGAGGCGGGCGCACATCTCGATGGCGACGGAGGCGGCCACCAGGCGGCGGGCCTCCGGATCGGCGTCCAGGCCCTCGAAGAGATTGCCCAGCCAGTCCGGCAGGGGAATGCCGCAGGGCTTGGCCATCCGCTTGAGGCCGGTGAAGTTGGTGACCGGCATGATCCCGGCGCAGACGGGGATCTCGATCCTCGCCCCTCGCACCCGGTCCATGAACCGCAGGTAGCTGTCGATATCGAAGAAGAACTGGGTGATGGCGCGACAGGCTCCGGCGTCCACCTTCGCCTTCAGCACATCGACCTCCTGATCGATCGAGGCGCTCTCGGGGTGCAATTGCGGGTATGCGCCTACGGAGACCTCGAACGGGGCGAGGGCGCGGATGCCGGCGGTGAGCTCGGTGGAGTTGGCGTAGCCGTCCACACGAGGCTCGTAGACCCCGCCGATCTTCCCGGGCGGGTCGCCGCGCAGGGCGACGATGTGGCGGATGCCCGCCTCCCAGTAGTCGCGGATCACCGCGTCGACTTCTTCGCGGCTGGCCTCGACGCAGGTGAGGTGCGCAGCCGGGACGAGCGAGGTCTCCTGCAGCATGCGCACGACCGTGCGGTGGGTGCGCTCGCGCGTCGAACCGCCCGCGCCGTAGGTGACCGAGACGAACTCGGGGCGCAGCGGCTCGAGCCGGCGGATCGCCTGCCAGAGGGTCGTCTCGGCCTCGGCCGTCTTGGGCGGGCCGAACTCGAAGGAGACGCGTGGCGGGGGCCGTCCGCCGCCGCCGACGCGCGCGACCGGACCCATCGCCGTGCGGCGGGCCGGCTCAAGGACCCGGGGAATCTCGACGACACTCATGCGACGGCCTTGAGGGCGGCGGGCGTGCGCGCCGCACGCCAGATTTTCACGGTGAGGCCTCCTGGGGCCTGGGGCGGCAGGGTTCGCGTTTCCATCTCGCCAAGGCCGGCCTCGGCGAACCAGCGCTCGATCTCCGCATCGGAGAAACCCAGGCGCCGGTGCTGGTGGTCCGAGCGCAGGAACTCCAGGTCGTGGGAGGCGAAGTCGACAATGAGCACGTGGCCTCCCGGCGCCACGAGGCGCGCGGCCTCAGCCACGGCGCCAGCGGGGTCCGTCAGGTAGTGCAGCACCTGGTGTACGACGACGAGGTCCGCCTCGCCGCCGTGCAGGCCCGTCTGCAGGATGTTGCCGTGGCGCAGCTCCGCAGGAAGGCCGGCGGCCGCCACCTGGGTGCGCGCGATGTTGAGCATCTGGCGCGACAGGTCGAGGCCCACCGCGCACTTCGCCCGATCCCCCAAAAGGGTGATCATGCGGCCAGTGCCGGAACCGAGGTCCACCAACCGCTCGAACGGCCCCTGCCCCGCCATCTCGAGGATGGCCGCCTCCACTGCACCCTCGGCGGTGTAGAGGGAGCGGATCTCGTCCCATCGCTCGGCGTTGGCGGCGAAATAGGCGCTCGCCTGGGCGGCCCGGGCTTCCGCCACGCCCGCCAGGCGCGAGGCGTCGGCGGCCAGGGTCGCATCGTCGGGGGCGATCAGGGCCAGCGCCTGGTCGGCCAGGGCGCGGGCCGGCCCCGCACGGCAGAGGCGATAAAAGACCCACGCGCCGTCGGGAAAGCGTTCCACCAGCCCCGCCTCGGCCAGCAGCTTGAGGTGGCGCGAGACCCGCGGCTGGCTCTGCCCGAGGATGCGGCACAGTTCGAGCACCGCCAGCTCCTCGCGCGAGAGCAGGGCAAGGATCCGCACGCGCGTCGGCTCCGCCGCGGCGCGCAACACTCCCACCGCCTGGTCCGACGACATCGTCATGGGGATATAAGGATATCTTTATATGATGAGTGTCAAGGAAAAGCGACGCTGCGTCACGACCTTCCGTCGACCAGGGGATTGGGCGAGCGCTCGTCCAATGCGGGAATCTCGCGATCCTTCAGCTCGACGCCCGAGAAGCCGAGGCGACGCGCCTCGCCAAGCAGCCAGGCGATCTTCCGCGCGGCCGCCTGTAGAGGAAGGCCATCCCGCCGGATGTTCGAGACGCAGTTTCGCTCACT
>DASXGQ010000196.1:0-28295 GCA_036488995.1 Caulobacteraceae bacterium | reverse complement strand
CGCGTCGCACCCCGAGCGCTGTGTCATCGGCCATCCCTTCAATCCGCCCCACCTGATCCCGCTCGTCGAGATCGTGGGCGGAGCCCAGACCTCGGAAGAGACCATCCGAAGGGCCGATGAATTCTACACGTCGATCGGCCGCAAGACTGTGCGGATCCACAAGGAGATGCCCGGCCACGTCGCCAACCGGCTCCAGGCCGCCCTGGCGCGTGAAGTCTACTTTCTCGTCGCCGAAGGGGTCGTCAGCGCCGCCGACGTCGACACCGCCCTCTCCTGGGGGCCCGGCCTGCGCTGGGGAATCATGGGTAACCTGATGCTCAACCACCTGGGCGGCGGCCCTGGCGGGATCGAGCATTTCTTCGAGCAATTCTCCGGCCCGATGATGGCCTGGTGGAAGACACTCGGCACGCCCGAGCTGACGCCGGAAGTCCAGAAGAAGCTCATCGACAGCGTCCACGCCGAGGTCGGCTCACGCAGCGTCGATGAACTGGAGGCGCGGCGGGACCAGGTCCTGATGGGTCTGCTGGAACTGCGCGCCAGGGCCGAACAGACCGCGCCCCCGCGCGTGATCGCTGCGGAGTAGCGGCGATGATCGGGACGGCGTCGCCACTGGAGACTGGCCGGGTCTGCAGACGCCAGGGGCGCCGTCCCGACGGCTTTGCCCGGCTGAACCACCGAGCCGACCGATTGCGCCGGCGCGGTGATCCGCACGGAAGATCGCGAAATCCAATCGCAATGAGGGAGGTGAAGGCCATGCCCGCCGAGACCGGGCCCGAGGAAGCGACCGCGCAACGCAAGCCCGTCTTGATCGTCGGCGACGGCGTCCCTGACCGGCGCAACCCCTACATTGTTCAGCCGGTGCTCTTTCAGGTGGCGGCGGCGCTGCTTGCCCCCGCCGAGATTCTCGCGCGGTCCCGTCGGTCTGCCGCCGCGCAGAAGACTGAGAAGCCGGCGGATGTCACCGGTGCGAGCACCGGCAATCGCACGGTCGAGCCCTTCCTTCGGCGCCGCGGCTTCCGCAGGATCGCCTTCGACTTCGTGGTCGCCGTGATCGCAAGCTGCGTTACGACCTATGTCAGCCGACAGCCGTTCACAGCGTACGGGCTGCTGCGGATCGCGCACTTCGCGGCGCCGGCCGTCAGTGCATCCCTCCTCGCACTCACCGCTGTCTGTTTCGCCGTCTTCGGCGCCGGCGTCGTCTACTTTCTGAGACCGGCGAACTGGACGCCCTCACCCGGTGAGGCGGGGTCGAGTGACGCGCCGCCGGCGCCCTCGATCGACCCGCAACTTCCAATCTTCGGCGGCACGGAGGTGATCCAATGACCGCGTCGTTCGACCAGCCAATCGCGTGGGCCACCGCCATCGCCTTGGCCGTCTTCGCCTTTGTCCTCCTGGACGGCTCGGACCTGGTGGTCGGAATGCTCTTCCCGCCCTTCCGACTTAGTCCGAAGCGCATCAGGGCGGACTCGCTCGCAGGTTTGAGCAGACGCAGGACGCAGTCCTATCTGCGTCGTCTGGCTGAAGGTCAGAGCCGAAGGGCTGCTGGCGAAGCGCCGTGGCGCGCCCTCGTCGGCTGAGACGCCAGAAAAACCAAGCATTTTCAACAATTAATGTCGCGGGCGGCCACCCGGCGCGGTGAGCCGGACGGACAAGCCACGACCAATTGCACTGCACCTGACGGAGAAACCCATGAACGCCATGCCTGCCGAAATTGCGCCCGAGGAAGCGACAGCGCCGGCGCAACGCAAGCGCGTCGTGATCGTCGGCGGCGGCTTCGCCGGCGTCGCCGCCGCGCGCGCCCTGCGGAGCGCGGACGCCGACGTGTTGCTGATCGACCGCCGCAACCATCAGATCTTCCAGCCGCTGCTCTACCAGGTGGCGACGGCCGTCCTCGCGCCCGCCGAGATCGCCGAACCGATCCGCCAGCTCGAAGCCGAGCAGAAGAACCTCCAGGTCCTCCTGGCGGAGATCACCGGCGTCAGTCTCGCCGACCGCACGGTCGAAGCCTCCCTTGCGGGACGCCGCGTCCGCAGGATCGCCTTCGACTACCTGGTCGTCGCGACCGGCATGAGACCCAGCTATTTCGGCCATGACGAGTTCGCTGCCCACGCGCCCGCGCTGAAGACCCTCAGCGACGCAGAGTCGATCCGGGGCAAGATCCTGAGCGCGTTCGAAATCGCGGCCTCCACAGACGACGAGGCCGAACGCGCCCGACTGATGACGTTCGTGCTGGTGGGCGCCGGCCCGACCGGCGTCGAGCTTGCGGCCTCGCTGACGCACCTGGTGCGGGTCACCCTGCGGGGGAACTTCCGCCAGATCGATCCCTCGCAGAGCCGGATCGTCCTGCTCGACGCGGCCGATCGGGTCCTGCCGACCTTCGGCGAGGCGCTGTCCGGCAAAGTGGCCAGGCGCCTCGCCGAGCTCGGCGTGGACGTTCGCACAGGGGTCAAGGTCGAGACGGTCGACGAGCAGGGAGTCGTCGCCGGCGGCGTGCGCATCCCCAGCGCCACAGTGCTCTGGACAGCCGGCGTCGCGGCCTCGCCGGTTCCCAAGATGCTCGGCGGCGAGACCGATCGAGCGGGCCGAGCGATGGTCGATCCCTTTATGCAGATCGAAGGCGCCCCGGGCGTGTTCGTGGCCGGGGACGCCGCTTCGCTCAAACAGGACGGGCGTCCGATCCCCGGGGTCGCCCAAGCGGCGATCCAGGAGGGTGGCTACGTCGGCCAGCTGATAGCGCGCGCGCTCAAAGGCGAAGAGCCCAAGCGTCCCTTCCGGTATTTCGACAAAGGGAACATGGCCGTCGTCGGCAAGAACTATGCCGTGCTGGAGCGCGGCAGGGCCCACGCCAGCGGCTTGCTCACGTGGTTCGTGTGGGCGGCCATCCACATCCTGGCCCTGCCGCAGTTCCAGAACCGGCTGCGCGTCCAGCGCCAGTGGCTGTGGTCGTACTTCACCGGTCAACGCGCCTCACGCCTGATCCCCGAGACGCCGCCTGCATCCGCCTCCCAACAGAGCTAGACCCCCATGTTCGCTCACACCGACGCCGTGCTTCTGTCCGAACTTCGTGCAGGGGAGGAAAGTGAAGCTAACAATCACGCACCCCGGAAGAGCGCTCCTGCTCCCTGCACACGGCGACGAGCAAGTCGATGAACACGCGGACCTTGGCGCTCAGGTGCCGGCGGTGGGGGTAGTACGCATTCAGCTCGACGCCCTCCACCCGATAGTCGGGCAGAATAGGAACCAGCGCTCGTGAAGCGAGCAGGTCGGGGATCAGGATCGGGCAGGCCATCACCAGACCCACGCCGGCCTCGGCGGCGGCGTACAAGGTCTCGACGCTCGTGGTGATGAGGCTCCCGCTCACGCGCGCCATCACCAGCTCGCCTGCGGGATCTTCGAAACGCCACTCGTCCTGAGCCGGGATGTTGGACACATGGCGAAGACAGTTGTGGCCGGCGAGGTCGGCCGGAGTTCGCGGCGCAGGGTGTTTTTCCAGATAACGGGGAGAGGCGCACGCGATACGGGAGAGACGCCCGATGTGACGCCTCACCAGGATCGCATCCGTCGCCTCATGAGGGGTGATCGCCAGATCGAATCGTTCCTGGACGAGGTCGACCATGGTGAAGCCGGTGCGCAGATCGACCGCCGCCTCGGGGTGGCGAGTCAGGAATTCTGTTATGACGGGCGTGAACAGCCGCGCGATGTTCTCATGGCAGTATATCCGTAGCTGTCCGCGTGGGGTCCCGTGCTGTTCTGCGGCGGCCTCATCGGCTTCCTGCAAATCGTTCAGGATCTGCACGCACCGCTCGTAGTATTCGCGCCCCGCGTCTGTCAGTCCGATCCGGCGGGTTGTACGATTCAACAGACGAACGCCGAGCGCGTTCTCCAGCGCCTGAACCTGGGTGCTGAGAGTCCCCTTCGACACGTTCAGGCGGCGCCCCGCTGCCGCGAAGCCATCGTTCTCGATGACCCGCACGAACGCGGTGATGCTGGCTAGCCGATCCACTTCGCCTCCGATTGTCTGGCCTCACCGGACAGTATGTTCGACTTCGGCGCAATTGTCTCCCTGAGCATGACAAATATTTCTCGGGCGAGGCCGCTTCCACGGGTCCTCCGACCCTGTTGGCCAAAACCCCCGCACATCGTCGCCGACGCAGTGGGTGCGCTGGGGAAGCCGGAAGCTGCAGCCTCTGCCTGAAGGAGCAGAAATCCCGTGTTGTTAGATGCAGAGGAGCGGCAGGACGCCCGGGCGGAGCGCTCGTCCGCAGCCGCCGATCCACCCACGGCCGCTGGCGGCTCCCGCCACCGCCCCCTGGACTGGAAGCGGCCTATGCTTCTTGCGGTCCTGCCGATCGCCCTCGTCGCGGGGCTCTACGTGTACGCGACAGGCGGCAAGGTCGTCTCGATCAACGACGCCTATGTCGACAAGGACAAGGTGGGCGTCTCGACCGACATCGCCGGGACCGTGGCGGAAGTCGCGGTCCGGGAGAACCAGCGCGTCGCGCCAGGACAGGTCCTCTATCGGCTCGATGACCTACCCTACCGCCTGGCCCTGTCACGCGCCGAGGCTCACTTGGGCATGGTCCGCGATGAGCTCACCACCCTCCAGGCCGGGTACCGCGAGATCCAGGCTCAGGTCGGCGAAGGCGCCGTCGACGTCAGCTTCTATGCGGCCGAGGGCGAGCGACAGCGCCAGCTCCTGGCCCAGCACGTCGCTTCACAGTCGGCGTTCGACGCGGCGGACCGCAACCTTGCGGCCGCCCGCCAGAAGCTCGTCGCGCTTCGCCAGCAGTTGGCGGGCGTCGCCGCCAGCCTGGATGGCGCGCCCAATGGCCCTGTCGAGCGCAATCCCAAGTACCTCGAAGCGAAGGCCCAGAGGGATGAGGCTGCGCGCCAACTGGCGCACGCCATCGTCCGGGCGCCCTTCGCCGGCGTCGCGACCGGAGTTGGCGCAACCACGCCAGGCCGGTTCCTGCCCGCCTCCACTCCAGCCTTCTTCCTGGTGGGATCGGACCGGACCTGGGTGGATGTCACGCCCAAGGAGACCGAGCTCACCTGGGTCCGCGTGGGCCAGTCCGCCGTCCTGAAGGTCGACACCTATCCGGGGGTGACCTGGCGCGGGGTCGTCGAGAGCATCAGCCCCGCCGCCGCCCAGGAGTTCTCGCTGCTGCCGGCGCAGAACACCAGCGGCAACTGGGTCAAGGTTGTGCAGCGGATCCCGTTGCGGCTGAGGGTCTTGCCGGACCAGGGGAGCCTGCCGCCTCTGAGGGCGGGCATGAGCGTGGTGGTGCAGATCGACACCGGTCACGCCCGCGGCCTCCCGTTCTTCGAGTCCGCGGCCAAGCCGGGCGCCCGGTCATGAACGTGCGATCCGTCGACCACCGCATGGCAATCACCGTGTGCGTGACCCTGGCCGCCTTTCTCGAGGCCCTGGATGGCACGATCGCCAACGTGGCCCTGCCCTACATGCAGGGAACGATGTCGGCGACGCAGGAGCAGATGGGATGGGTCCTCACCTCCTACCTCGTCGCCGCCGGGATCACGACTCCCGCCACCGGCTTCCTGGTCGAGCGCCTCGGCCTGGGGCGCCTGCTGCTGATTTCTGTCGCGGGCTTCACCCTCACCTCAATGCTCTGCGGGGTCTCGCAGACCCTGCCGGAAGTCGTGCTGTTCCGGCTGCTGCAGGGTGTGTTCGGCGCCCCCCTGATCCCGCTCTCCCAGACGGTCCTGATGAATATCTACCCGCCTGAAAAGCAGGGCTCGGCCATGTCCGTGTGGTCGATCGTGGTCGTTGCAGGACCGGCGATCGGCTCGGCGGTCGGCGGCTGGCTGACCTTCTCGTACAGCTGGCGATACGTCTTCTTCGTCAACGTTCCGGTTGGGATCGCCTGCCTGACCGGCCTGTGGCTCTTCTTCAGGAGCCAATCCGAGAACACGCGGCCGAGGCTGGACTGGATGGGCTTCGCCGCCCTGAGCATCGCCATCGGCGCCTTCCAGCTGTTGCTCGATCGCGGCGAGGAGAAGGACTGGTTCGGATCGCGGGAGATCTGCATCGAGGCCATCATTGCCGCAGCCGCCTTCTACGTGTTTCTCGTCCAGACCTTCACGGCGAAAGAGCCATTCTTCCGGCCGGCGCTGCTGCGGGACCGCAATTTCTCCGCCGGGACGCTGTTCGTCACAGTCGTCGGCCTGAGCTTTTTCGCCTCCCTCGCCCTGCAGCCACCCTATCTGCAGGCCCTGATGGGCTACCCGATCCTGACGACCGGCCTGGTGCTGGCGCCTCAGGGGGTCGCCATGATGGCCGCCTCCGTGCTCTCCGGCCGGCTGGTTGGAAAGGTGGATACCCGCCTCTTGCTCGCGATCGGCCTTGGCCTCACCGCCTGGTCGTTCCAGCTCCGCACAGGCTGGACGCCGGACATCGGAGCCTCGACGATCATCATCAACGGCTCGATCCAGGGTGTGGGGATCGGCCTGCTGTACGTCCCGCTGAGCGTGGCGTCGCTTGCGAGCCTGTCCCCGGAAATAATGGCGGAAGGGGCGAGCTTCTACACCGTCCTGCGCCTGCTGGGCTCCAGCGTCGGGGTCGCGGTCGTCAACGCGATGATCGTCCGCAACACCCAGGTCAACCATGCGGACATCGGCCGCTACGTGACCCTCGCCAATCCCGGACTGCTCGACCCTCGCATCACCCGTTTCCTCAACCCCTTCACCTCGGAGGGACGCGCGGCGCTCGACGCCGTCGTCACCAACCAGGCCCAGGTGATCGCCTACATGGACGACTACAAGATGCTCACCTTTGTGACGCTCGCGATGTTCCCCCTGATACTGGCGTTCCGTGCGCCGGATGCGACTTCGACGTCCGGCCAGGCCATGGCGCACTGATGACGTCTCCATCCCAACGATCGATGCGTGAATCGCGCCGCCCGCTGCGGGCGCTCGGACCGATGGTGTCGGCCATCGCCCTTGCCGCCTGCGTCACCGTGGGACCGAACTTCAAGGCTCCGCCGCCGCCGTCGCCCAAAGCGGCTTATGTCGCCCCGGTCGAACGCCTGCCAACGAACATCGAGATCGGCGCCCTCGCGTCCGACGACCAGTGGTGGACCCTCTTCGGGTCTCAAGCCCTGGATCGCACCGTCGAGCAGGCCCTCGCGGGCAGTCCCACCCTGGAGGCGGCGCGCGCGCGCCTGATCTCGGCGCGCGAGGCGGTGGCCGTCGTGGCGGGCGGGCGCTATCCCCAGGTCGGCGTCGGCGCCGGCGTCTCGCATCAGAAAGAGAGCGTCGTCCCGTTCGGCCTCCCGCCCAGCGCCGTGGCGCTACCGCCGAACTTCAACCTCTATCAGGTGGGCGTGAACGCCAGCTATTCGCTCGATCTCTTCGGCGGGACGCGACGATCCATCGAGGCGCAGCAGGCGCTTGCGGACAGCCGGAAATACGAGCTCGAGGCGGCGTCGACGACGCTCACAGGCAATACGGCGAGCCGCGCGATCGAGATCGCCGGTCTGCGCGCCCAGCTGGACGCGGTGAAGCGTATCCTGGACGCGGATCGCCAGACCCTCGACCTGGTCCGCAAGGAGCACGACACTGGCGAGACGCCGGAACGGGACGTGGTCGCCGCGGCGGCCCAGCTCGCCGCCGACGAGACGCTGGCGCCGCCGCTCCAGCAGAGTCTCAGCGTCGCTCGTCATAGCCTGGCGGCGCTTCTGGGGATCTCGCCTGGCGAACTGACCGCGCCCGATTTCGATCTCGCTGACCTTTCGATGACGGGCAAACTCCCGCTCAGCGTGCCCTCGGAACTGGTGCGAAGGCGTCCGGACATCCAGGTCGCCGAGGCGCGGCTGCATCACGACAGCGCCGAGATCGGGGTCGCGACGGCAAGGCTCTATCCGCAGATAACGCTCTCGGCCGGGTTCACGTCCTCGTCGCTGAACGGCTCCGCCCTGTTCGGCCCCGGGGGCGCCGTCTGGAGCCTCGCCGGGTCGCTGGCGCAACCGGTGTTCGACGGCGGCTCACGGCGCGCCGGACGCCGCGAAGCCGTCGCCGACTTCCAGGCGTCCGCCGCCGACTACCGCAATACGGTGCTGCTGGCCTTCGCCCAGGTGGGCGACAGCCTCACGGCGATCGACCAGGACACGACCCTGCTCGCGGCCCAGAAGCGGGCCTTCGATCTCGCCTCCGAATCCCTTCGCCTGGAGCGCATCAACTACTCAACGGGCGTCTCCGGCGTCCTGGATGTCCTCAACGCCCAGCGCCAATTCGCCCGCGCCTCTCTCGGCTATGCGCAGGTTCAGGGCAGCCTCTACCTCGACACGATCCAGCTGATGGTGGCGATGGGCGGCGGCCGATGGAGCGCTGAAAGGGCCGTCGCGCAGAACGAGCGGGGGGGCGATCTAGCGCGGTAGGCGTTCGAGTTTATCCACGGTCGCTGTGAAGCGGCGCCAGCTGCTCCCCGGGTGCGCCGCATCGGCGAGCGCGCCAATTCGTTCGACGGCCGTGCTTGTCTTCGACCCCTGCCAAGCCGACATTGACGTTGATCCCCTCGGTTGGAGTGGTCGGCGATGGTCCAGGCCTCGATCGCGACGCGAGGATCGTTCGCGCGGTCACCATCGATATCAAGATATCGTCGCTACCTAGGTCCCGCGGACAGGTCTTCGCGCATCTTTCGATCGAAGCGTCGGTGGTTGGCGTCTCAACCTCAGTGTTCGTCTTTGCTTTTGCGTTGGTCGGACTTCCGCGCTCGCCCAGATTTTCTGGTCGGGCTGGGCGACGGTCTCAATCCTGAAGTCGCGTACGATGAGGAGGAGCAGTCATGAAGATCCTGATGGTCATCACCTCGCACGACAAGCTCGGGAACACCGGGCGCAAGACCGGATTCTGGCTCGAGGAATTCGCGGCCCCCTACTACAACTTCAAGGAAGCTGGTGCGGAGATCGTATTGGCTTCTCCCAAGGGCGGTCAGCCACCGCTGGACCCCAAGAGCAACGAGCCCGCATTCCAGACCGAGCTCACGCATCGGTTCGACGCCGACCCCGCGACGCAGGCGGCGTTGGCGAACACGGCTCCACTGCACACGGTCTCCCAGCAGGGGTTCGACACCGTCTTCTATCCCGGCGGGCATGGGCCGATGTGGGACCTGGCCGAAGACCCACACTCCATTCGGCTGATCGAGAGCTTCCTGGCGGCAGGCAAGCCGATCGCACTGGTCTGCCATGCGCCAGGTGTCCTGCATCGGGCTCGCAGGCCTGATGGCCGTCCCCTCGTCGAGGGCAAGAAGGTCACCGGCTTCACCAATGGCGAAGAAGAAGCGGTTGGCCTGACGAAGATCGTCCCGTTCCTTGTCGAGGACGAGCTGAAGCGACTCGGCGGGATCTATTCCAAGAAGGCGGACTGGGAGCCGTATGTCGTGACGGACGGCCTTCTGATTACAGGGCAGAACCCCGCGTCCTCGGGGCCGGCCGCCAAGGTCTTGCTCCAGCAACTGTCCGCCACGGCCAGGGCCTGATCAAGTCCCAGGGCCTAAGCGCGCGCCCGGCGGGGGTTGGGCGCGCGCTACGCCGAACGAGCGCCAATTGGCTTCAGCTTCACCTGAACGAACACGGCGGGCGGCGCCGGATCTCATCGGGAGCAGAGCACCATGCCGGAGTCGGAAACCCAATCGAACCTCGTTCCACGAGCGCACCAGCCGGATGAGGAACGCTTCCACGCCATCCGCCCCGAAGACATCGTTTGGAAGCCGTTCTCGGCGTTTCCCCCGGCGGCGCGCCTGGCGGTTCTGGTCGGCGACCCCGCTGGCCCCGGAGCCTATGTCATCCGCGTGCGCATGCCCGCGGGCATGCGGATGGCGCCGCACAAGCATCCAGAGGATCGCATCTACACTGTGATCTCTGGCGTCTTCTACATCGGCCTGGGCGAGACCTTCGAAGAGGAAAAGCTGACCGCCTTTGGGCCCGGCAGCATCGTCGTTCTCCCCGGCGAACATCGACGGCGGCATCGGTCACAACCTGTCGCAGGAGGCCCCGCAGGCTTTCGCGCGAGCGGTCCGTCGACGTCGCCAGGATGTGAGGGTCGGCCAGGGCCTTCCGCCTCGCCTGGATCAGGCGGCCTGGCTGCCGCTGTCCTTCAGCCGGCGAGGGACCACCAGCTTGGGCCTCTGCGTCATGACGACCACGCCGTCCTGGTTGAGGACCTCGAGGAGGAAGCGGACGATCCCGCGGTCGGGACGCGACCTGGACGGGATGACCTCGACGACCTGGCAACGCAGCCTCAGCCGGTCTCCTGGCCGCACCGGCGCATTCCATTCCAGCCCTTCGACGCCCGCGCCGACAACGCCGCCGGCGATGGGAAGCGCTTCGACCAGAAGGCGCATCGCCAGGGCGGCCGTATGCCAGCCGCTGGCGGACAATCCGTGGAAGAAGCCGCGCTCGGCCGCCTCCGGGTCGAGGTGAAACGGCTGCGGATCGAACTCCGAGGCGAAGCGGACGATGTCCCCGGCGGTTATGGCGCGAGGCCCGCTCTCGAAGACCTGACCCGGTTCGAAGTCCTCCAGGTACAGCGCCTGCATGGTGTTTCTCCTAACCCGCGGCGGTCTCGCCGTCGCGCGGCGCCGGCCTCGCGAGGCGGAGCGGCCACTTAGAAGGAATACCCCAGCCCGAACAGCAGTTGGGTAGTGAGCTCCTGCGCTCCCGCGCCCGGTTGGTTGTCGTAGGTGGCGTTGACGGTGATCGAAGAGAACATCTTCTTGGTCAGCTGCATGCGCACGCCCGCGTCGCCCTGAAGCAGGAATTCGCCTGAGAAAGTCGGGGTCAGCATCAGGTCGTGGAAGATGCTGAGCCGGCCGCTGTCCCAGCTCTTGTCGACGCGGTAGCCGACACGCATGCCGAACTTCTCCGTAGGTTCGAGCTCGGTGCTGTAGTCCTGGTAGATCCAGGCCACGCCGCCTTGCAGGCTGAAGTGGAAGTCGGGCTGGTTGATCCATTGATAGCCGAGGCCGCCCGATGGGGTGAGTCGCAGGCGAAGGAAGTTCACGTGGTCGGCCTCGCTACGTTCTGAGACGTAGGCGTAGATCTGGTGCGTGATGAACCGATCGTACTCACCCGAGAGAAACCAGTTGTTGGCGTTGGTGGTCGAAAATCCGTGGGTCGAGGTCTCACCGTAATTGTAGGCGCCGGCCAGGATGATCTTGTCATCCGGTGTGGTGCGAATCGCCCCGGCGGCGATGCCGATGTTCCCGGTGTTGGTTGTGGCGTGGGCGTACGAGCCGTTGATGGCCACCGAGCCGGTCCAGGTCTCGGGCGGCGGGGGATTGATGGCGGCGATGTCGGCCAACTGAATCGGCCCGGCCACGGCGGCCGGCACCACGACGCCCGCGCCGCCCTGGGCGACCGGCTGGTTGATCACCGAACCATCCTTCAACTGCAGCTTCACCGGGCCGGTGGTGGAAAAGGTGGCGACGTCGTCGATGCTGATCGTCACCTTGTCGGCCTTGTCGAAGTCTGGCGTCACGACCAGCTTGCCGCCGGCCTCCGAGACGACCTTGCCGGTGATACGGTCGCCGTTCTTCAGCACCACGACATCGGCGCTGGCGGCCGTGCCGGCGCAGGCGAGAGCGAGGGCCAGGATAAGCGTACGCATGGAAGTGTCCCCGTTCGGGGTCACCCTGCGTTTGCGTCCCATGCGGAGGCTATCGGGGGAACTACCCTGACCGGCTCTCCCGTTCCCCCAATCTCATTTCCCCTCGACCCCAGCCCGAATGATCCTCTCTCACCCAGCTGGACGCTCTCGGCAAAGTGACTTGCATCATGAAAGTCACTGGACTAACAAACCGCTATGCAACGCACGAGCTTCGCCGCTTGGGAGTGCCCCGCCGCGCGCGCTCTGGAGAGCGTCGGCGACTGGTGGAGCATCCTCATCCTGCGGGACGCCTTTCGGGGGGTGCGGCGGTTCGACGAGTTCCTCGAGAGCCTGGGCGTCGCGCCCAACATGCTGGCTCGCCGGCTGAAGCATCTTACGGACCAGGGACTGTTCGAACGGCGGCTCTACGCCGAGCGGCCGGCGCGTTACGAATACGTGCTCACGCCCAAGGGGCGGGACTTCTTTCCGGCGCTGATGGCCCTCTTCGCCTGGGGAAATCGGCATCTGGCCGAAGATGAGCGGGCCTTCGTGCTAGGCGACCCGATGACAAATCTCGAGCGCGAGCCGATCGTGATCGACGCGCACACAGGGGAGCAGATCACGCCTCGCAACACCGTCCTTATGGCGGGGCCGGCCGCGAGCGCCGAAACCCTGCGCGTGATCGAATTCGCGCGGACACGTCGCGCCGAGCGCGCTCTCGCCTAGGACATTCAGCATGCCTCGCGTCGTCGTCACGGGAATGGGCGCGGTCTCGCCGCTGGGATGCGGCGTGGAGACGGTGTGGCGGCGCCTGCTCGCGGGGCGGTCGGGCATCCGGGCGCTGCCGGACGACATCGTCGAGGGGGTCGCCGCGAAGATCGGCGGCGTGGTCCCCTCGATCGCGGAGGATCCCGAGGGCGGATTCGACCCCGATCAGGCCGCCTCGCCGAAGGACCAGCGCAAGATGGACCGGTTCATCCTGTTGGCCCTGGCCGCCTCGCGCGAGGCCGTGACCATGGCGGGATGGAGTCCCTCGAACGAACGCGAGCGCCAACGCACCGGGACCATGATCGCTTCGGGCATCGGCGGCTTTCCGGCGATCGCTCGGGCCGTGCGCACGACAGACCAGGAGGGGCCGCGGCGGCTGTCGCCTTTCACCATTCCCTCCTTCCTGGTCAATCTGGCGGCCGGTCAGGTCAGCATCGCCCACGGATTCGAGGGGCCGATCGGCGCCCCGGCGACGGCGTGCGCCGCGAGCGTCCAGGCCCTTGGAGACGCGGCGCGGGCGATCCGCGCCGGTGAGGCCGACGTCGTCGTCTGCGGCGGCGCCGAGGCCTGCATTGACCGGGTGAGTCTGGCCAGCTTCGCAGCGGCGCGCGCCCTGTCGACCGGATTCAACGACACCCCGGAAAAGGCCTCGCGCCCCTTCGATGCGGCCCGCGACGGCTTCGTCATGGGCGAGGGCGCCGGCATGCTCGTGCTCGAAGGGCTCGATCACGCCCTGGCGAGAGGCGCCGTCCCCCTTGCCGAGGTGGTGGGCTATGGCACGACCGCCGACGCCTGGCACATCACCTCGGGTCCGGAAGACGGCCGGGGCGCGGCGCAGGCGATGCGACTGGCGCTCGCCCAGGCGGGCCTTAAGCCCCGCGATGTGCAGCACCTCAACGCCCATTCGACCTCGACACCGGTGGGCGATTTAGGCGAGCTCGCCGCGATCCGCAGCGTCTTTGGCGAAGGGGGACCGGCGGTCAGCGCCACCAAGTCGGCGACCGGCCACCTCCTGGGCGCCGCCGGCGGGCTGGAAGCGATCTTCACCGTCCTTGCGCTACGCGACCAGATCGCCCCGCCGACGCTCAATCTCGACACGCCCGATCCCGCCGCCGAGGGCCTCAACCTCGTCGGGCCCTCGGCCCGGCCCGTAAAAATGGAGCACGCGCTCTCCAATGGGTTCGGGTTCGGCGGCGTCAACGCAAGCGTCGTTCTGCGCCGCTGGTCATAAAGACTCTCTCAGAGGAGCTTCCTCACATGGATATGGTCGCCGAACTGGATGCTGGGCTCTCGGGCCTGGAACAGCTCCAGGCCCTGCTCGACGCCGGAGGCCAGCCGCCGATCGGCCAAACGCTCGACATCGCCCTCGTTGAGATCGGCGAGGGGCGCGCCGTGTTCGAAGGCCACCCATCGTTGAAGGTCTACAATCCGATTGGCATGGTGCACGGCGGCTATGCGGCGACCATGCTGGACTCGGCCTGCGGCTGCGCCGTCCACTCGACCATGAAACCCGGCGAGACCTACACCACGCTCGAACTGAAGGTCGCCTACCATCGGCCCATCACCAGCGAAACCGGCCCGGTGAGGGCCGAAGGTCGCGTGCTTTCCAGAGGCCGCCGCGCCGCCTTCACCGAAGCCACCCTCAAGGACACCGCCGGCCGCCTGCTGGGCTCCGCTACCTCGACCCTGATGATCATGCAGGGGTGAGACTTCGCTACGGCGTCGGAGGGCGATCCGCTCTCTGTATTAAACCACGAACCTCACGAACCACACGAACATCTTGTGAATTTCAAGATTCTCGATTGGACTTAACTGCGCCGAAGGCGCGAACATTTCTTCTTCATTCGTTCGTGTAGTTCGTGAAGTTCGTGGTTGATTATATTTTCAGCTCCGAGAATTGGCGCGTCACCCTCACGCCAGCAGTCCGCCGCCTTCGACGTTGACCACCTGGCCTGTCACATAGGTCTGCCGCATCAGGTAGAGATAGGCCTGCGCGATCTCCTCGGGCTCGCCGGCGTGCCCGACGGGGAGGCGCGCGGCTTCGGCGGCGTAGAGGGCTTCGCGATCCGCTTCCGACATGCCCGACCAGAGCGGGGTCCTCACCACGCCGGGCGCCACGCAATTGACCCGCAGAGGCTTCAGCTCCACCGCCAGCGCCCGGGTCAGTCCCTCCATCGCCCCGCAGACGCTCGACGCCGCGGCCCAGCCAGGCCCCAGCGGGCGCGCATTAGCCGAACCCGAAGTGAACACCATCGAGCCGCCGGGGCGGATCGAGGCGCGAGCGCTTTGGGCGGCGCCCAGCGCCCCCCAGTATCGCAGCTCGAAGAACCGCCGCATGTCGGCGAGGTCGGCGTCCAGGCCCAGGAGCTGTATCGAATCGCCGGCCGTATAGACCAGGTGATCGAACGGGCCGGTCCATTCGAAGAAGGCGCGCGTCGCCGCAGGATCGGCGAGGTCGACCGCGCGCCCCTCGGCGGTCTTGCCCAGGATGGTCAGCGCCGCGTCCACGCGGGCTTGCGAGCTCGAGCCGACCACCACCGTGGCCCCTTCGCCGACCGCGGCCTTGGCGACCGCCAGTCCGATGCCCGACGTGCCGCCGAGCACCACGATGCGCTGGTTCTTCAGTTCCATTTTGGTCTCTCCTCCATCTGGAGGCTGCACGATCGCCCTTGACTGAGACCGAATCCAACGCACCTTTGTCATGGCTGCATTGATGGGGAGTCATCCATGACCTTCGATGCGCGCCTGCTTTCGGGGATCGGCGTCCTCGCCGCGGTGGTGGATAGCGGCGGTTTCGCCAAGGCTGGCGAGGCGGTCGGCCTGACGCCGTCGGGGGTCAGCCGGGCGATCTCGCGGCTGGAGGAGCGCGTCGGCGCGAGGCTCTTCGATCGCCATCCGCGCAAGGTGGCGCTGACCGAGGCGGGACAGCGCCTGCACGCCGAGGCGAGCCCCCTGCTCGCCGCCATCCTCGAAGCCGCCGAGGCGGCCGCCGGCGATTCCGCCCGCGTGCGCGGCCGGCTGAAGCTGAACGTGGACCCGTGGTTCGCCCGCGTCGTCCTTGCGCCACGGCTGCAGGAGCTGCTGACCCGGCATCCAGAGCTCGCAGTCGACCTGCAGATCACCAACCACGCCGAGGAGATGTTCGCCGCGGGCGTGGATCTGGCCGTCCGGTTCGGGCCCCCGCCGGACTCCGCCCTGATCAGCCGCAAGCTCCTCGACACGCGCGTGATCACCGTGGCCTCGCCCGCCTATCTCGCGCGTCGCCCGCCGCCGCTCACCCCCGCCGAGGTCGCCGGGCACGAGGCCATCCTCTTCCGCGATCCGCAGTCGGGCCGGCCCTTCGCCTGGGAGTTCCACCGCGCAGGCGAGGTCGTCGAGGTCCCGGTTGCGAGCCGCCTGGTGATGGACGACCCCTCCGTGGCCCTGGCCGCCTGCGAGGCCGGCTCAGGACTGTTCCAGAGCTTCGAACTGGGCCTCGAGCCCTGGATCCAGGCCGGCCGCCTGGTCCCAGTGCTGACCGACTGGGCGGAGGAGCGCTTCCCCCTCTACGCCTACTACGCCTCGCGCCGGCAGCTGCCGGCCAAGGTGCGCGCCTTCCTGGATTTCATCGTTCCTGGGGGATGACCGGCCAGGAACTATTGACCACGAACCTCACGAAAAACACGAACGCATGGATAAAGGCAAATAAATCGCGCCGAAGGCGCATTCATAACTCTTCATTTTGTTCGTGAAGTTCGTGAGGTTCGTGGTCAAATTCCTTCAGAAGACTCCGCAAACTGCCCGACCACCCAATCGATGAAGAGACGCACCCGCGGCGAAAGCTGCCGGTTGCGGGGATAGAGCACCGACACCGGCATCAACGGCACGCGATAGTCCGCCAGGACGCGTTCCAGCCGGCCCTCCGCGAGGTCATCCGCGACGTGGAAGACCGGCATCTGGGCCAGGCCCAGCCCCAGCAGCACGCCGTCCCGGAAGCTTTCGGTGCCGGTGACCGAGTAGGGCGCTGGAATGTCATCCCGGCGGATCACCTCCCCGCCCGCCGACACGAACTCGAAGACCCGCAGCGCTCCGGTGGTGAACGAACGCAGGCCCACCTGCCGGTGCCCCGCCAGGTCGAGCGGCGTCTGCGGCCGACCGAACTGTGCGAGGTAAACCGGCGCCGCCACGGTGATCCGCTCGAGCAGAGTCACCTGGCGCGCCACCAGATCGCTGTCCGGCAGCACGCCAAAGCGCAGCACGCAGTCCACGCCTTCGCGCACAATGTCCACCCAGCGCTCGCTCTCGCTCATGGCGATCTCGATCCCGGGATACCGCGCGAAGAACGCCGGAAGGCCGGGCGTCAGGAAGTGCCGCGCCAGAGTGCCCTGCACCTCGATGCGCAGCACCCCCTTGGGCGCCGCGCCGCGAAACGCGCCTTCGGCGTCCTCCACGTCATCGAGGATCGCCAGGCACCGGCGATAGTAGGCTTCGCCGTCGAGGGTCGGCCGCACCGTCCGCGTCGTGCGCTGCAGGAGGCGCACGCCCAGCCGCTCCTCCAGCTGCCGGATCACCTGCGTCGCCGTCGAGCGCGGCAGGCCCCGGTCGTTCGCAGCCTGGGTGAAGCTGCGCCGGTCCACCACCCGGGTGAACAGCCGCATCGCCTCCAGCCGGTCCATATTGTTCGTCCTGAATGAATAGTATTGCTGATCCTAGGGCGATTATCCCAGGACGGCCAAGGGTCATCTTCCTCTCATCGGTCGCACGCGAAGGGCGGCGACGAAGCGGAGGAAACCAGGATGCAACAGGATCCCAACCCCAAGGTCGCGATCGTCACCGGCTCCTCGCGGGGCATCGGCGCGGCCATCGCCGAGCGGCTGGCGGCCGACGGCTTCACCGTCGTCATCAACTACGCCGGCCGCGCCGCAGAGGCCGAAGCTGTGGCGGCGAAGATCGAGGCGGCTGGCGGCCGCGCGATCACGGCCCAGGCCGACGTCAGCGACCCCGCCGCTGTCGCCAAGATGTTCGACGCCGCCCAGGCGGCCTTCGGCGGCGTGGACGTGCTGGTCAACAACGCCGGCGTGATGAAGCTCGCGACGATCACCGACAGCGACGACGCGCTCTTCGACAGCCAGGTCGCCATCAACCTCAAGGGTGTCTTCAACACCCTGCGCGAGGCGGGCCGGCGCCTGCGCGAAGGCGGGCGGATCATCAGCCTCTCGTCCAGCGTCGTGGGTCTCTATCAGCCCACCTACGGGCCATACGCCGCGACCAAGGCCGCCGTGGAGGCCATGACCCACGTCATGTCCAAGGAGCTCCGCGGTCGCAACATCACGGTCAACGCCGTGGCGCCCGGCCCGACGGCCACCGCCCTCTTCCTCGACGGCAAGCCACAGGCGGTCATCGACCACCTGGCCAAGCTCGCCCCGCTGGAGCGCCTCGGCCAGCCCGAGGACATCGCCGCATCGGTCGCCTTCCTCGCAGGTCCCGACGGCGCCTGGATCAACGGCCAGGTCCTGCGCCCCAACGGCGGGATCATCTGATCACCGCAAGCGGATTCACTCATCCCTCCCCTTCCGGGGAGGGTGGCTCGACGCGACCTGTCCTCCGAAGCCCATCGGGCGAAGGAGGAAGCGGCGAGACGGGTGGGGAGGTCTGGGTCATCCCCAACGCTTCTGTCCTTCCCGCACTTCCCCACCCGTCCTCGCTGCGCTCGGCCACCCTCCCCGGAAGGGGAGGGAGGATCCAGCCCCGACACCCCCCACACCCCAAAGGAATCCCCCCATGTCCCCGAAGATCATCCTCGTCACCGGCGCTTCCAGCGGCTTTGGCCGCCTCACCGCCGAGGCCCTCGCCCGCGCCGGCCACACCGTCTACGCCTCGATGCGCGACGTCGCCGGGCGCAACGCCGACAACGCCGCCCAGATGGCCGAGCTCTCGGCGCGCGAGGGGATCGACCTGCGCGCCCTCGAACTCGACGTCCAGTCGGAAGCTTCCGCCAACGCCGCCGCGGCGGCGATCATCGGCGAGGCCGGCCGCATCGACGTGGTCGTCCACAACGCCGGTCACATGATGTTCGGCCCCGCAGAAAGCTTCACGGCCGAGCAGTTCGCCCAGCAGTACGACGTCAATGTGCTGGGGACCCAGCGCGTGAACCGCGCCGTCCTGCCCCACATGCGGGCGGCCAGGCAGGGCCTGCTGGTCTGGGTGTCGAGCTCGAGCTCGGCGGGCGGCACGCCGCCCTACCTCTCGCCCTACTTCGCGGCCAAGGCGGCGATGGACGCGCTCGCCGTTCAGTACGCACGCGAGCTCGCCCGCTGGGGCATCGAGACCACCATCGTCGTGCCGGGCGCCTTTACCAAGGGCACCAACCACTTCGCCAATGCGGGCCGGCCGGCAGACCAGGCTCGCCTCGCAGAGTACGAGGCCGGTCCCTATGCCGGGTTCGCCGAACAGGTCCAAAAAGCGTTCGCGGCCATCGTGCCGGACGACGCGGACCCCGCCGGAATCGCGCCCAGGATCGTCGAGGTGGTGAACGCCCCGTTCGGGACGCGTCCGTTCCGCGTCCACTACGACCCCAGCCAGGACGGCGCCGACATCGGCTTTGGCGTACTGGACCGGCTGCGGGCCGAGATGCTCCACCGTGTCGGCCTGTCAGACCTGCTGCATCCCGCCCATCGCGCCTGATCTGATCTGGCGCCGCCTGAAGAGCCCGCGTTCGCGCGGGCTCTTCTTCGCGGGCCGAGCGCTACGCCATCGGATCGGGCACCACCTGATAGTAGACTCCGTTGGCGCCATACGCGGGCGCAAGCCAGTAGCCGTTCGGCGTCGCGTTGCAGAAGTAGTACGGGTACTGGCCTCGCTTGAAGTAACTGCAACCTGAAGGCAGCGCCGCGTAGGTCCTGTCCACGACAGCGACGCTCGCCGCGCCCGCTGCGACGCCGGCGCTGTAGGCGGCGTCGTTCGACGCGGATGTCACCGCGGCGCCGACCGCCGCCCCAGCCACGACGCCAGCCGCCGCCGCACCCCAGCCGTAGCCACCGCAGCCGTAGCAACCTCCTCCATAGTAGCCGACCACCGCGGGGTTCCCATAGTAACCGCCAGCGTAGCCACCGTAGCTGTCGCCGTGCACGACCTCGCCGCCGCTCTCCGCGGTTCCATGTACGTAGCCGCCGGCGTCACTGGCGTGGGCGACCCCGTTCGGGCCAGCGACTGTCCCATGGGCGAAGCCGCCAGCGTCGCCAGCGTGGGCGACCCCGTTCGCATCGGCAGCTGTCCCATGGGCGAATCCGCCGGCGTCGCTCGCGTGGGCGACTCCGTTCGGGCCGACAGTTGTCCCATGCTCGAAGCCGCCGGTGTCGCTGACGTGCGAGACGCCGCCGTTCGAGTCCCTGTGCCAGCTGTCGTTGCCATGGAAGCCGCTGAAACCGCCATGGGAGCCACCGAAACCACCGCCGCCACCGTGGAAGCCGCCAAAACCGCCGCCACCGCCGTGGAAGCCCCCAAAGCCGCCGTGGAAGCCGCCGCCGCCACCGCCGCGGAAGCCGCCGCCAAAGCCCCTCGCCGCGCCAGCTGAGGGCGAGACAAGGACGCCGAGCGCGACGACCGCGCTCGCCAGTCGGAGTGCGCGCTTCATGGCGGTCCTCCTTGCTTCGAACGGGTGTCAGCCGCCGCGACCGGCGCGGCGCGGTCGCCTGCGGCGCTCGGGGGCTGGAACGCCATGCGCTTGGCTGCAGCGGCCTTGTCGGAAGCGAAGGTCGAGGCGTCTACCGGCGAGCCAAGGCTCCAGTTCGAGTAGTCGGTCTCGTAATTCGCGCGCGACGGCTCGTTCGGATAGTTCGTGCGGATCATGCGCGGCAGGTGGTCGTCGATGCCGATCCATAGCTGGCCTTGCGCGTGCTCGAGCGTAATCGCGATCACGTCGGTCGGCACGCCGCCCACCACCTTGGACTGGCCGACGTAGAAGGCCGACTTCAGCCCTTCGTCGTAGATGTCGCACGGATCGGAGACGATCACGTCGGCGAACGGGAAATGGATCTCGGCCCGGTCCCAGGCCGAGGCGAGCATCTCATCGATGGTCGGCGGCGCATCAGCCACAGCCACCAGATCCTGCGACGGCACGTACGCCATCACCGTCTTGCCGTCGTAGTAGAACTCGTCTGGCACGCCATCGCCGGTCTTGATCACCCGCAGCTTGTTCGGGCGCTGCAGCGTCACGTCGCTCTTGACCGTGTAATAGAGCGGCTGACCGTTGCGCGCGGCGCGCTGGTATGTGTCCACGGCCGTGAACGACAGGGTCTTTGCGCCGCTCAGCGCGGCGCAACTCGCCTTGAGGATCGCCACCGCCTTCGGGTCGATGGCCGCGCTCGGGGACTGGGCCGTGGCCTGAGAAAACGCGGCGTTGCCCGCCATGACCAGCAGGGCTGCAAGAGTGACGCCAACCGTGGCTCTGAGGGGGTTGCGCGACATCGGGACCCTCCCTGAAGGCTGAGAGCTTCTACGGATCGCCACGTTCGCAACAATCGGGTCTTCCCCCGAAAAAGCGTCTGAGGAAATTGCCGAATTGGGTTTCGGGTGGCTATGGGGCGATCCCAGTCTCCGGAGTGGCGCCCGCGGCCGGCGCCGCCTCAGAGCTCCGTGTCGGGGCGGATTGAGCGTGGACCAGGCCGGCGATTGCGGCGGCGATGATCGCGGCTGCGATCGAATCTCGTTTGCGCATCTGGTCCGCTCTGTTCCTCGGAAGGAAGATCCTGGTTCCTCTGACCTGCGCGCAGACTCGTGCCGGGCCGCCAGGAGCACACGGCGAGCATCACCGCGAGAGCCGCAACGTCCGCCCAGATGAGGACTGCCAGGGCGCCAGACTCACTCATGACCTGAGCTCCAGGCGACCGGAACATCAGCCGATCCCGTATTCCTTACGGCAGGGGGAGCGTCGGGAAGGCTAACCTGGGTTAAGTCTGGCCCACGTGCCGAGACCCAATCGTCGCCGGGCGCTGGCCCTCCCCAGCAGCCCAGATCGCGACGAGTCTAAAAGGCCTTCAATTCCTTGCGCGCCGTGCCGAAGGCGCCCAGCTGGTAAACCGACGCCCCCACCGGTGAGAAGGTGAAGGTGTCGAACGGCTTGGCCAACAGGGCGTCGAGAAATGACCTGGTTCCGACACCGGTCGTGACGTGCGGGTTGAATTTCGGCCCCGAGGCGATCTGCACGAAGTTGGTCACATAGGCGATCAGGTCCTGTTGAATATCCCGGCCGCCTTCGGTGCTCATGAACGCGGCCGCGGTTCCGGTCTTCGCCCTGTACGGAGCGACCGCGTCGATCACCTCTTTCTGAATGCGGAGCAGATCAGGCGTCGGTTTGACGACGATTCCGGCAAGCCCGATCGGGCCGGAAGGAATGTAATAGTATTTGAACGCCGTCAGTTTCCACGTCTTGTAGTGTTCTTCCTGCAGGACCCGGCCGGCGGCCACATAGACCTTGGGCAGGTCGGCCGTCTTCACGAAAGTCTGCAGCAAGGTGACATGCGGGTGATGGGTCGCGTCGAGAGAGAAGCCTTTTGGGAAGTTCTCGAGCAGGACGGCGTTCGCGGCCTTGGCGTGGGTGAGCATGGTCGCATCCGGTTCCAGCGCGATGTCGATGGCGGTCACGGGATTTGGCGTTGGGGCGGCGTGCGCCGCGAGGATGAAGCTCGCCGCCATGATCGCGCCAAGGCTCACCAGGGCGCTCCAATGTCTGGTCATGGCTCTCTCCTCTCGCCGGGTCCGTCGAACGCGAAGACTGTCTTCCAGTCGTTCTTCATGCTGATCACGCGCCAGCCCTTCGCCTGGGCTTCGTCATGGAGCGCCTGGGTGAAGGTTCCGACCTTTGTCTCGGGGAGCCCCTGGGCCGGGCCGTAGGCGTATTCGCGTTCGGCGTCGTCATGCAGCAGCAGCATCGCCAGACGCGGGCCGGCGCCGGACGCAACGTACTCCAGCATCTCCCGGTCTCCGACCGAGTTGCCGAACGCTGCGTGCGGCAGGCGACCGATCATCAGATGGATGCCTTCGGGCTTGCCGGCATTGTCGTCGTTGAGCAGCAGCTTAGGCTCCTTGGTGAGGAACGGCTTGCCCGCCCCGTCATAGCCGAATTTTGTCCCACCCAGGGTGCCGACCACCTGCTCGGGCGGAATGCCATAGACCGTCTCGGCATAGACCCGGACGAAGTCCTGCCCGCCACCGGTAACGATGTAGGTCCGAAAGCCGTTGGCGCGGAAGTATTGCAGCACCTCCTGCATCGGCTGATAGGTCAGGTCTGTATGAGCGCGCTTCCAGCGATGGTCCCTGGCCTGCGCCAGCCACCCCCTCACCTCTGTGTCGAACGCGTCCACCGACATTCCGGTGAGGGTCGCGGCCAGGATCTTCTCCAGCTCTGACATGTCGAGCTTCGCGATGGCCGCCATGTCACCGGTGAGCACGGTCTTGAAAGGCTCGACGCCCGCCAGGTCCGGTCTTGCCCTCACCACCGCGGGGACGCGATCGAGGCAATAGAGCACCTGCGAATACATCGGCTGCTCCACCCAGAGCGTTCCGTCCTGGTCGAAAGTCGCGATGCGCGCCTCGAGTGGCACGAAATGCGGGCTCGCCGGGTCGGTGGTCCTGGCGACGAAGTCTAGGATCGCCTGCTTGGACGGGCCCTCGTTCCAGGACGCCAACGGCGCCGCGGCCTCAGCTGCCGCGCCATCGGGGACACCCAGCGCCAGCGCCGGCAGCGCCGCGGCGGCGCCAAGCACTGCACGCCGGCTGGGATCTGCGAATGGGTGAGACGACATGAGACGTTCCTCCCGGGGTGGGGCCGGCGAAACCGCCCGATATCAGAACGGTCAATCGAGCCGATTCATTCGTCATCTCTATTGATCCTGATTTAGTCAGCTCCGAGCAGGGTTCTCGCTGGCCGCTTGTGCGGCGTAGCGGACCTCCATGAGGTCGAAGGCCGGCTTGTCCACCAGCCTCTGCCGCTCCGCGAATGACGTGACGGCGCGCTCATCGAGGACGCCCTTCTCCTTGAGCGTGGACAGGGTCGACTGCATGCCATGCACGGCTCCCTGCAAGGCGGCGTTGGCGTAAAGCACCAGACCGAACCCCATTTCGGCCGCCGCCTTCGCGTCGATGATGGGTGTCTTGCCGCCGAGCACCATGTTGACCAGCTGAGGCGCCTTCAGCCGATGAGGGAGCGCCTTGAGGTCTTCGAGGCTTTCCGGAGCCTCGACGAACGTGACGTCCGCGCCAGCCTCGATGTATCGACCCGCCCGTTCGATGGCCGCCTCGAAACCTTCGACCGCACAGGCGTCTGTGCGGGCGATGATGACCATGTCCTGCCGTCGCGTGTCGACCGCCGCCCGCACCTTGCCCACCATCTCCTCGAGGGAGATCAACTCCTTCCCCTCGAAGTGTCCGCACCGCTTTGGCGCGTGCTGGTCCTCGATTTGAATGGCGCTGGCGCCAGCCTGCTCCAGGACGCGAACCGTGTGGGTGACGTTGACGGCGTTGCCAAAACCCGTGTCGGCGTCCACCACGAGCGGCAGATCGATCGCACACCGGATCGCCATCACGTGATCGGCGACCTGGCTCAGGTCCATGAACCCAATGTCCGGCAAGCCAAGGTGCATATTGGTGAGGCCAGCCCCAGTCAGATAGACCGCCTTGAAGCCAAGATCGGCAATGATCCGTGCGGCAAGCGCGTTTGGCGCGCCGGGCAAAACGACGCCTTTCTCCTCGCGCAGCATCGTACGGAGCGTCTGAATATGAGATTTCGACATCACTTCCTCCTGTTCTCCGGAACGACCCACGTCCACGCTAGGGTGGGTCCAGCGATGCTGGGAAGACGCGGGTATTTTACTTTCGGACTTGGTCGACGGAGCGGCGAGCCGCCGCGCGTCGATCGCTAGATCGGGTTTTCCTGGAAGAGACGGGCGACCACTGCCGAGTCGAGATACGCCCTCACTCTGTCGATGACGCCGTCCGCGAAGTGGACCACCCAGCAGTACCGGTTGTCGAACCTCATTCCGTTCTTCGCCGTCGCCAGGGAGTGAAGTTCAACGACCGCCTGGTCGTCCTTCACGAGCAGATGCTCGACGACGAGCTGAGCCCCGTTGGGCAGGACCTTGCCAAGCTTCTCGAAAGTACCCGCCACGAAGTCGGACTTCGACTTGTAGTGCCCGGCCAGCGGATGCGTGCCTTCGACGATCCAGTCGACCTTATCGTCCACGTGTTCGAAAAAGGCCGCGCCATCGCCATGCTCAAGGCCTTGGAAAATCGTGCGAACGTAGGCTTCGGTGATCATGAGATCCTCCTGTCTATACGTGAGCAACTGCTTTGCTCGATCAGGACGATGTGCCCTGTCGCAAAACCTAGTACCGACCGAGCCATTGATCCAATATATGATACAGCTATCCATGATCTGTTTTGGAGATGGGCATGGAATTGCGCCACATCCGATATTTCCTCGCGGTAGCCGAGGAGCGGCATTTCACACGGGCGGCGGCCAAGGTTGGCATCGGCCAGCCGCCGCTCAGCCAGCAGATCAAGGACCTGGAGAGAGAGGTCGGCGCGGCGCTGTTTCATCGCCTGGCACACGGCGCGGAGCTCACCGAGGCCGGCAAGGCATTCTTGGCTGGCGTGAAGGAGATGCCGTCGATCGCCGAAAAAGCGACTATGGCGGCGCGACGCGCGGCGCGCGGCGAGACCGGATCGTTGCGTGTCGGCTTCACCCCGTCGACGGCGTTCAACGTCGTGGCGCCGTCAACCATCCGCGCCTTCCGTCGCGCTTATCCCGAGATCCATCTGACGCTCGAGGAGGCCAATACCACGCGGCTCGTGATCGGCTTGCAGGATGGAACGTTCGACGCCGTGTTCCTTCGGCCGGGCACGCCCGGCGCTGAAGAGCTACAGCTGCGCCAGCTCGCGGAAGAGCCGATGGTGGTCGCCCTCCCCAGGGGTCACCCTGCCGCCGCTCTCAAAAGAGTCGATCTTGCAATCCTGAAGGACGATCCGTTTCTGTTGTTCCCGCGGGAAATCGCTCCGACGGTCTACGACACGATTGTCGAGGCCTGTCGAAAGGCCGGCTTCGAACCGACCATCAGCCAACTGGCGCCGCACTTTTCCACGATCATTAATCTCGTGGCTGCGGAGCTGGGCGTGTCGATCGTTCCGGCCTCGATGATGCAATTGCGCGTGACGGGCATCGCCTATCGGCAGATCGCTGGCCAATCGCCGATGACCCAGCTTGCTCTCGCCTACCGGCGAGGAGAGACCTCGCCCATTGTCCGCAACTTGATCGCGCGGGCAGTGTCCTGACTGGTCGGAAGACGCCCCTTCGTCGCGGCAAATCAGTCGGGTTTTGCTATCATGTGCCCGGAGACCTGCGGCGTCGGTCACCATCTGCCGCAGGAAGCCCCGGAGGCTCTCGCCCGCGCGGTCATCGACGTCGCCACTGCATGAAGCTCGAGGGAACAGATGACAGGCACATCAGCTGCGAACGAACTTCTTGCCCGGGTCATCAACGCCCACGGAGGGATGGAGGCCTGGAACGGCTTCAAGGCGGTTGACGCTACGATCGTCAGTGGCGGCGGGCTCTTCGCCTTGAAGGGAATGCCGCAGGACTCTGCGCCCCGGCGAATGACGGTGTGGCTGCACGAGGAGCGCTCCTCCGTCGCGCCTTACGGGGCGCCCGACCGTCGCACGATGTTCACTCCGGAGCGGATCGCCATCGAGACGCTGGACGGGGCCGTGGTCTCGGAACGGCGCGCGCCCAGGGACTCGTTTGCGGGTCACCAGATGCACACGCCCTGGGACCAGCTTCATCGGGCGTACTTCAATGGCGAGGCTCTCTGGACCTACCTCACCACGCCATTCCTCCTGGCCATGCGGGGGGTCGAGGTCGAGGAGACGGAGCCCTGGCAGGAAGGCGATGAGACGTGGCGCGTGTTGCGCGCCTACTTCCCCGCGGCGATTGAGACACACTGCCTGGTCCAGGACTTCTTCTTTGGCGAGGACCTGATGTTGCGCCGGCACGACTACCAGGTGAACATCGCCGGCGGATTTCCCGCCGCTCAACTCACCTCTGACTATGTTCTGGCCGACGGCATCCGCCTTCCAGCCAAGCGGCGCGCCTACACCCGCGGACCAGATCGGCGACCGATCTTCGATATGCTGATGGTCCGGATAGACGTGTCAGACGTCCGCTTCAGCGCGGCGTAGCCGACGTTCCCAACCGCCGCAGAGGGTGGTAAGCGGACCCCGCTTGCCCAATCTCTACGGTTCCTCCAGCTTGTGCGCATGGAGCCCAAAGCAACTGAACTCGCGCGTCTAGTCGCGGCGGAAGTTGAAAACTTCCAGATCCCCGAGCCGCACCCACTGCAGCTAGGGTCCCCCTTGTCTCCGGAGTGGTTTGAGGCCGGGCTCGCTGAAATGCGCCAGGCACTTGTGCCGCCATTCCAGCTCGACGCCAAAGACTACGACACAGCACCGGACACGGTTTTGACCCGCACTGTTTGGATCGTGGCGGACGACACGAATGGAACCCTGCTCGCCTACGACCCGACTTCGGAAGGCGATTTCGCGCTCGTGTGGCGTCACCCGGATCAGGACGCACTCTCGAATATCCGGGGCGACGCCGTCGGTTGTTTTCTCTCGCGGTAAGCTTGAACGGCGGAACGTCCGACTTGGGTCGCGAGCCGACCTTGGGTTGGCTAGCGTAGACGTCCGCTTTCGGGCGTGGAGCCAATGTCCGCTCCTGGCGCGGAGCAGCCCTCCTTTCTGAACCTCGCATGTGGCCGAAAGCAGCCGTTCGGAATGGCTGACCAGGGCGGGCGACCGCCGTTGCCTTCCTGCCCGGAAGCAAACCTTAAGCTGCTACGCGTACTGGAGATCGTGCCTCCATGCCGCTAACCAAAACGGCGGTCACGTCCCCCCAACCACCTTAAGCTGGGTTGGCCCGATAGCGGGGCAATCCGCGTCGCCTAAGCACGCACCAGGCAGAGGGGCTTTTTGTCAGAGGTTCATTCCAATATGGTGCATATTGGTACATATTAAAGCGCAATGCGACCGACCTCAGGAGGAAGTCATGCGCGGGATTTTGGCTGCAGCAGCGGTTGTTTTGCTGGGAAGTGCGCCTGCACTTGCAGCGGACGACGTAATGGCGGGATTCTATGGCAACACGCTTATTGTGACCGGAGACGCGTTTCAAGCTCACGTTCACTACAGCGCCAATCACACGTTTGATATATCGGGAACGGCATCGGGACAGGCGTTCAGCACGAAGGGCTCGTGGAAGATCGACGCCAAGGGTCAACTCTGCCGCAGCTACGAGAAAGCGGTGCCGACAGTGCCGAATCCTTTTTGCTCGGAAGCAACGGCGCGTAAGGTTGGCGACACTTGGACAGCCACTACTCCCGATGGCAGTTCGCGCAACATCACACTGGTCGCGGGTATCAAATAGGTGAGTTTCGATATTCCCAATTGTCATCCAGCGGCAGCCCCGGGATGGGGGTGCGTTCCTGGTGTTGCTAGCCGCTCCTAAATCCGCACCAGACAGGATGAAACCGCGAACTGGCTCCCTGATCAGGGAGGAGAGCAACTGGCGGTTTAGTGGATTGTGGTCGTGCTGCTTGTTCTACGGGAGGCGCGCTTGGACCTTAACGAAGGCAGCGCCCGTCGTCATGATGCTCGCGTTACGGGACTCGCCATGGGGTCAGCCGTGGAACCCAGCGCGGGACATTGGCCCGAAAGTCCTCGTACTGCGCGCCAAATGTCTGCTTGAGCGTTGGTTCTTCGTAGACCAAGACGACGACGTGGAAAAAGAGCCACAGCAACGCGGCATACCAGAGGAGGCGCCAATCGCCGAATAAAAGGGCTTGACCAAAAATGACCGCAGCGACCCCGACGTAAATCGGATTTCGCACGTAGCGATAGAG
>DASXGQ010000180.1:0-31083 GCA_036488995.1 Caulobacteraceae bacterium | reverse complement strand
CCGTCGCGCCTCCGGCGCGACAACCCTCCCCGGAAGGGGAGGGACACCCTACTCCGCAGGCGTCTCCACAGTCAGCCAGAGCGCCCCGGACTTCAGCTCGGCCTGGACGAACGCCGCGTGCCGTTCGCGTTCGAAGTCGGTGAGGCGCGTCGCGAGCGGGCGTGGGCGCTGGCCGTATTCGGTTTGGGCTATCACCTGCGCGACGCCGGCCACCGCTGATTGCGTCAGGTCGAGGCCCACTTCGCGACCGCCGCGCAGCTCCAGATAGACGCTCGCCAGGAGCTGGGCGTCGATCAGGGCCCCGTGTTTTTCGCGCTCGGCGAGGGAGACCTTGAAGCGCCGGCACAGTGCGTCGAGCGAATTGGCCGCCCCGGGAAAGCGCGCCTGGGCGATCGCCAGGCTGTCGACCCACCGCCTTTCGTGCAGAATCCTGCGACCCAGCCGCGCGAGCTCGTGATTGACGAACTTACGGTCGAAGCCGGCGTTGTGAGCGATCAGCGGCGCTTCGCCGACAAACTCCAGCAGGGCGTCCACGACGTCAGGGTGATCGAAGGTCGGTTTGTCCGCCAGGAAGGCCAGCGAGATGCCGTGGACCCGCTCGGCGTCCGCGTCGATCTCCCGTTCCGGATTGATATAGCAGTGGAAATGCCTGCCCGTCGGCACGTAGTCCTCGAGCTCGACGCAGGCGATCTCGATCAGCCGGTGGCCCTCTTGCGGGTCGAGCCCTGTGGTCTCGGTGTCGAGGACGATCTCGCGGGCCATGGCTTCACTTCACCCGCTTCGCCCGGGTCCGCAAGTCCGCCAGGATAGCTGCGACCTGATCACGCGCCGCTTCCAATCCACGAGCCGTATCCACGACATAATCCGCCCGGGCGCGCTTCTCCGCGTCCGGCATCTGCGCCTTGAGGATCGCCTCGAGCTTTTCCTGCGTCATGCCGGGTCGCGCCAGGACGCGCTCTCGCTGCATATCCGCCGGCGCCGAGACGACCACCGTCGCGTCGACATTCCGCTCGCCGCCGGTCTCGAACAGCAGCGGGATGTCGAGCACGACGATTGCAGCGCCCTGTTTGCGCGCACTCTCAAAGAAGGCGGCGCGGGCGGCGCCCATAAGGGGATGAACAATGCCGTTGAGCCGCGCCAGGGACTCGGGCTGACCCAGTACGCGCGCGCCCAGCAGGCCACGGTCGATGGCCCCATCCACCGTCACGCCCGGAAACGCCGCCTCGACCAGGGGAACGGCGGCGCCGCCGGCGGCGTAGAGCCGTCGGACCTCGGCGTCGGCGTCGTACACTGGAGCTCCCTGGGCGGCGAACATCTCCGCGGTCGTCGACTTGCCCATGCCGATCGACCCGGTCAGTCCCACCGTGATCATCCCGCCTCCGCCAAGGTCCGCACACCGATGGCTGGCGGGGGCCGGCCGAACAGCGCCTCGAAACTCGGCCTGGCCTGGCCGATCAGCATCGCCAGCCCGTCGACCGTCCGGCAGCCGCGCGTCCTCGCCGCCTCGAGCAGGCCGGTACGCAGGGGACGGTAGATCATGTCCATCACCACCGCCGTAGACGGAAGGGCGGCCAAATCCACCTCCGGTCCCGGCGAGCCCCCAAGCCCAGCCGGCGTGGCGTTGATCAGCACGTTGGCGCGGGACAGGGCGCCGGCCACGTCTCCCCCGACGGCCGTCACGGGGGCCCCCAGCGCCTGCGCCGTCGCCTCGGCTCGCGCCAGCGTCCGGTTGACGAGGATCACCTCAGGAGCGCCGGCCTCGACGAAGGCCGCGGCCGCCGCCCGCGCGGCCCCGCCTGCGCCAAGGATCACCGCCGCCCCGGCCCTTGGGTCGAACCCCGGGGCTTGTTCCGCGAACGCCTGCAGCAGCCCCCGGCCATCGGTGCTGTCCGCGCCGATCCGCCCGTCCTCCTCGAACAGCAGCAGGTTCGCCGACCCGGCGGCGACCGCTCGAGCTGAAGGTTCGTCCGCCAGGGCGAGCGCCTCTTCCTTGAACGGCGCCGTGACGTTCAGTCCCCGGATGGCGCCGCCTCGCAGTCCCTGGCAGAAGGCGGCGAAGCTGTTCGCCGGGGGGCTGAACGCCACATAGACGCCGTCCACCCCTGACGCCTGGAGCCACGCATTGTGGATCAGCGGACTGAGCGAGTGGCGCACCGGCGCCCCCACGACCCCGGCCACTAGGGTCGCCCCGCTGATCCGTCCGCTCATGCGGCGATGGAGCCCGCCAGCCGGAGCTGGGCCAGCAGGGGCATCAGCGGCAATCCGAGGACGGCGAAGAAGTCGCCCTCCATCGATTCGAAAAGCTGTGCGCCCTCAGCTTCGAGTTCGAACCCTCCCAGGCTGGATCCGAGGGCCTGCGCGTTGCGCGCAAGGTAGCCCTCCAGGAACGCGTCGCTGAAGTCGCGCATCGTCAGCCGGGCCGTATCGCCGCCTTGCCAAAGGAGATCCGACCCGTCGGCCAGCGCCACCGCCGCATGCAGGTCAAAGCGGCGCCCGCGGAGGCGCCGAAGCACATCGCGGGTTTCGTCCAGGCTTCGCGTCTTGTCGAAGAGTTCCCCTTCCAGCTCCAGCGTCTGGTCTGCGCCGATCACCAAGCCAGGCTCGCGCCCAGCCACCTCCCGCGCCTTTGCCTCCGCCAGTCGCGACGCGATGGTCCGCGGATCGGCGCCTGCGGCAAGGAGCCGCCTCTTGATCGGCGCTTCGTCCACCTTGGACGGCGAAATGCGGAACGCCACACCGGCCGCGGCGAGCACCTTGGCTCGCGTGGCGCTTGCAGAGGCCAGGATCACCGGCCTCACCCGATCACCTCCACCTGGCCGTGGCCGCCCGAGAGGATGTTGATCACCGCCGCTGCGGTCTCCTCGACGGAGCGACGCGTCACGTCGATCACGGGCCAGCCCTGGCGTTCGAACAGCCGTCGCGCGGCGACGATCTCGCTGCGGACCATGTCGATGTCCACATAACTGCTGTCCCGGCCTTCGTTGAGGCTTCGCAGACGGTTGCGCCGGATCTGCACGAGACGGTCGGGAGAGACCGTCAGCCCGACAACCGGGACCCCCCTGAGGCTCTTGAGCACGATCGGCGGTTCCGCTGGCGAGACGAGGGGCACATTCGCCGCGCGTACACCGCGATGAGCCAGATAGATGCAGGTCGGCGTCTTGGACGTTCGCGAGACCCCGACCAGGACCACGTCCGCGCTCTGCAGATCCTGTGTCCCCTGCCCGTCGTCATGCCCAAGGGCATAGGAGAGCGCGTCCATCCGATTGAAGTAGTCGTTGTCCAGCGAGTACTGGGCGCCCACCCGGGTGGAGAGTGGCGCGCCGAGATACCAGGACAGCGCCGACACCAGCGGATCGAGGGCTCCGAAGCACGGCATCTCCAGCTTCTGGCAGCCCGCCTCCAGGGCGTCGCGCAGGGACTGATCGACGATCGTGTGGAGGACTACGCCGGGCGCCTCGGCGATCTCCTTGAGCACGCGGTCCACCTGATGGGCCGAGCGCACCAGGGCGTAGATGTGCTCGATCTCCAGGACGTCGTTGAACCTGGCGCAGGCCGCGCGCGCCATGGCGTTGAGCGTCTCCCCC
Source organism: Caulobacteraceae bacterium (assembly GCA_036488995.1). Lineage (GTDB taxonomy): Bacteria > Pseudomonadota > Alphaproteobacteria > Caulobacterales > Caulobacteraceae > Acaudatibacter. The sequence continues at coordinate 27,499 of DASXGQ010000180.1, read as the reverse complement.
GTGGAGTCGGAGACCAGGTGCAGGTGGAAGTAGGTGGCGAATCGTGTGTTGGCGACCATGTCCGTGCGAGGCGTCGCCCCTTGCCAAAAAAGCTGTCGATGAACCTGTGGAAGATCTCTTAGCGACTCCGCCGCCGGTGGGCAAAATCCTGCCCGCCCGACGCCGGATCGCCGCTGCGGCGCGCGTCGGTGGACGAAGGGGCCGGTTCTTCCTTTGCCGTCCGCTGGATTCCACACAGGTTGACGACGGTCGCTGGCGCGATTTCACAGGTGTGAATCCGCCAGGCGGCGCCCCGGTCAGACACAACTGCCAGAACTCTAAGACCGATAAGAATCAACGAATTATGGGCTTATCCCCGGCATGCCCAGCCTGTTTGCAAAGCTTATCCAGAAGGGCGTGCCTCTGGGGGTGACGGGTGCACAGCAGGTATGATCGCGCTCTGACCCCGCTAGGGGCCGGCCTACCATCACTGCCACCAAAACCTTAAGAATGAATTAAGAGTGAGAAACGCCGGATCGTGCGCTTGGATGCATCCCAAGGCTTGACCTCCTTCAGGCGCTCACGGCTTGAGGCCGTGAGGTTCCGACGAGAGGTCGTCGGAGCGAGGCTGCACGGAGGCGGACAGGCTTGAGCACCGCAGGATCGAGGGTCGCGGTGGTCCTGTTCAATCTCGGAGGCCCGGACGGCCCCGACGCCGTACGGCCGTTCCTCGAGAATCTGTTCTCCGATCCGGCGATCATAGGCTTGCCCTGGCTCATCCGGCGACCCCTTGCAGCGCTGATCGCCAGGCGCCGGCGTCGTCAGGCAATCGCAAACTACGCCATCATGGGCGGCGGCTCTCCGCTCCTCCCCGAAACGCGGGAGCAGGCGCAGGCCCTGGAGGTGCGCCTCGCCGCGCGGCGATCGGGGGATGAGGTGAAGGTCTTCGTCGCCATGCGTTACTGGTCGCCGCTGAGCGAGGAGACGGCGCGCGCGGTGGAGCAGTTCGCTCCGGACGAGGTGGTCCTTGCGCCGCTCTATCCCCAGTACTCGACGACGACGTCTGCCTCTTCACTGAAGGCGTGGCGCGAGGCGTACCGGGGATCCGGACGGGTGAGCACCCTTTGTTGCTGGTACGACAACGGCGGGCTCGTAGCCGCGCACGCCGATCGTATCCGCGAGGTCTGGGAAGGCGCGGGAAAGCCCAAGGTGCGGCTGCTGTTCTCCGCCCACGGGCTTCCCGAGCGGGTGGTCGCGGGTGGAGACCCGTACCAGTGGCAGGTGGAGGCGACATGTGCCCGGGTGGCCGCGGCGCTGGGCGAGGGGTGGGACTGGAAGATCTGTTATCAGAGCCGGGTCGGGCCGTTGCGCTGGCTGGGTCCGTCGACGCCCGAGGCGATCGAGGAGGCGATTGGGGAAGGCCTGGGCGTGCTCGTCGATCCCATCGCCTTCGTGTCCGATCACGTCGAGACCCTCGTCGAACTCGACCACGACTATGAGCGGCTGGCGCGTGAGCGCGGCGTGAGCGTGTATCTGAGGGCGCCTGTCGTTGGGGTGACGCCGGTCTTCGTCGAGGGCCTGGCTGGCGCAGTGGAGCGGACTCTTGGGCGAAACGGGGTGGGACCGGACGGGGCGCCGTGCCCCGCGACGTTCGGCCGCTGCCCGTATCGCGAGGGGCGTTGATTGGAGGGACGATGCTGATCCTGGTGGTGAAGGCCGTGCATATCCTGGCGGTGATCGCGTGGATGGCCGGGCTGCTCTACCTGCCGCGGCTCTTCGCCTATCACACGCGCGCCGCGCCCGGCTCGGAGATGGACCAGACCTTCCAGGTCATGGAGGCCAAGCTCCTGCGCATCATCATGAATCCCTCGATGATCGCCGTGCTTATCCTCGGCGGGACTTTGGTGTGGCTGGAGGGCTGGCGTCTGCTGCTGACGCCCTGGCTGATCGTCAAGCTCTGCGGCGTGGCCTTCCTGCTCTGGTGGCATCATTTTCTTTCCCGCTCGCGAAAGCGCCTGGCCGAGGGCCTGCGGCAGCGCAGCGAGAAATTCTGGCGCATGACCAACGAGCTGCCGTTCCTGGTGGCGGCGGTTATCGTCTTGGCGGTGGTCACCAAGCTTCCTATCTAGATGGCGTCGGCCTTGACGGGGCTACCGGGGTATGTTTCCGTCCACGTCGACCCGCGCACCGGTAAGGGCGCGGCTCCCCCGCCCCACAGACAGACCACGACGGCCCGTTCAGCGCCGAGTGCGTCCGACACATCCGATGATCCGATACGCCCGAGGATAGTTATGTCTCGGAGGGTCGTGAATCGTCGGTCCTGACAAAAGGGCTCCGGTCGTGTCGACGGAGTCATCCCTCAAGAGTCCAAACTCGATGGTAGACATACTGGATATCGACGCTCCCGAGACCTCGGAAGATGGCGTCGTGATGGCCCCGAACGAGGAAGGCGCCGAAGGCGCCCGTCCGGCTGGCCTCGATGTAAGCCGAATGTCCCTGCAGGAGCTGAAGGAGAAGTCGCCCGCCGAGCTTCTCGCCTTCGCCGAGCAGTTCGACATCGAAAACGCGAACGCCATGCGCAAGCAGGACATGATGTTCGCAATCCTCAAGGCTTCGGCTGAAGAGGGCCTGGAGATCTTCGGCTCCGGGACACTGGAAGTGGTGCAGGACGGCTTCGGCTTCCTGCGCAGCCCCGAAGCCAATTACCTGCCGGGGCCGGACGACATCTATGTCAGTCCCTCCCAGATCCGGCGGTTCGGCCTTCGCACCGGCGATACGGTCGAGGGCGGGATCCGCGCTCCGCGAGAGGGCGAGCGCTATTTCGCCCTGGTGAAGGTCGACAAGGTCAACTTCGAGAACCCCGAGAACGTCCGCCACAAGGTACACTTCGACAATCTCACGCCGCTCTATCCCGAAGAGCGGATGACGATGGAGATCGAGGATCCGACCCTGAAGGATCGTTCGGGGCGGGTGATCGACATCGTCGCCCCGCTGGGAAAGGGCCAGCGCTGCCTGATCGTCGCCCCGCCGCGCGTGGGCAAGACGGTGATGCTGCAGAACATCGCCAAGTCGATCGCGGCCAACTATCCCGAGACCTACCTCATCGTCCTGTTGATCGACGAGCGGCCGGAAGAAGTGACGGACATGCAGCGCACCGTGCGCGGCGAGGTCATCTCCTCCACCTTCGACGAACCGGCGATCCGCCACGTTCAGGTCGCCGAAATGGTGATCGAAAAGGCCAAGCGCCTGGTCGAGCACAAGCGCGACGTCGTGATCCTGCTCGACTCGGTCACCCGCCTCGGCCGCGCCTACAACACCACGGTGCCCTCTTCGGGCAAGGTGCTCACCGGCGGTGTCGACGCCAACGCCCTGCAGAAGCCCAAGCGCTTCTTCGGCGCGGCGCGGAACATCGAGGAGGGCGGCTCGCTGACGATCATCGCCACCGCCCTGATCGACACCGGCAGCCGGATGGATGAGGTGATCTTCGAAGAGTTCAAGGGCACCGGCAACTCGGAAATCGTCCTTGACCGGAAGGTCGCCGACAAGCGGATTTACCCCGCCATCGACGTGCTCAAGTCCGGGACGCGTAAGGAAGAACTGATCACGCCGCGTGATCAGCTGCAGAAGACCTTCGTGCTGCGGCGGATCCTCAACCCGATGGGCCCGCAGGACGCGATCGAGTTCCTTCTCGACAAGCTGCGGCAGGCGAAGAACAACGCCGACTTCTTCCAGTCGATGAACACCTGATGGGGCCTGGCGCCTCCAGCGCCGGGACCTCCACCATTGCGGCCCTGGCCACCGCGCCGGGCCGATCCGCCATCGCCGTCATCCGGCTCAGCGGGCCGGGCGTCCGCGAGGCCCTCACCGCCCTGGGCGCAAGGCCTGGCCGGCCCCGCGAGGCCGCGTTGCGCCCCCTGCGCGACGCGGACGGCGAGATCCTCGACCGCGCGCTCGTCCTCTGGTTCCCCGCCCCGCGGAGCTACACCGGCGAAGACTGCGCGGAGTTGCACCTTCATGGGAGCCGGTTCGTCGTACAGGCGGTCCTCCAACGCCTGGCGCAGCTAGGCGTGCGGTTGGCCGAGCCGGGAGAATTCACCCGCCGGGCCTTTGAGGCGGGCAAACTCGACCTCGCCCAGGCCGAAGCGATCGCCGACCTTGTGGACGCCGAAACCCAGGCTCAGGCCCGCCAGGCGCTCGCTCAGCTGGACGGGGAGCTCTCGGGCCGCCACGCCGCCTGGCGTGAGGCCCTGGTGGAGATCCGCGCGCGGCTCGAGGCGTTGGTCGACTTTCCCGACGAGGACATCGACGCTGGCCTCGGCCTCGCCCGCAGCCGCATCGAGACCCTGTCCGCCGAACTCGGGCATGCCGCGCAGGACCTCGGGCGCGGGCGGGCGATCCGCGAGGGCTGGCGCGTGGCCATCATCGGCGCGCCGAACGCCGGCAAGAGCACTTTGCTCAACGCCCTCGCCGGCCGAAGCGCGGCGATCGTGACCGAGATCCCCGGCACCACGCGCGACGTGATCGAAGTTCCGATCGAGCTCGATGGCTACCGGGCCTTGCTGGCGGACATGGCCGGCCTGAGGCAGACGGACGATCCGGTGGAACGTGAGGGCGTGGCCCGGGCCCGGGCCTGGGCCGTAGAGGCGGATGTTCGTCTTTGGCTAGTGGATCGTTCGGCGGCGGAGGGTTGGGAAGCCGGCTCCGACCTGCTGAAAAGCGGCGATCTGTGCGTCCTGAACAAGGCCGATCGGCCGTCCGGCGCCGCCTCTTCGGGAGCGGCTGCATGGGCCTGTGGGCTGGGCGTGCAGACGCTGGAGGTCACGCTGCGCGGGAACGACGCCGAGATTGTTCGCGCCTGGCTCACCTCGACTGCGCGGAAGATGTTGGAATCACAGGATTTCCCCGCAGCCACGCGAATCCGGCACGCCCGCGCCCTCAGCGACGCCCGCAACGCGCTGGAACGCGGCCTCGCCATGCTGGATGAGCCGGAACTGGCGGCCGAGGATGTCCGCCTCGCCTCCCGCGCACTCTCGAGGATCACGGGCGAGGTGGGGGCGGAGGACGTGCTGGACAAGGTGTTCTCCAGCTTCTGCATTGGCAAGTGAGGCTGTTTCACGTGAAACAAACCGGCCCTCTCGACCACAGCCGCCCGAGGGCCTATCTCCCTGGCCTTCAATCCTTTTCCCGTTCGACCTGCAGAGCCTGTCCGTGACCGTTACCTGGGATGTCATCGTCATCGGCGGCGGACACGCCGGATGCGAAGCCGCCGCGGCTGCCGCGCGGGTCGGCGCGCGCACCCTGTTGCTGACGCACAAGATCGAGACCATCGGCGAGATGTCGTGCAATCCGGCGATCGGCGGCATCGGCAAAGGGCATCTCGTGCGCGAGGTCGACGCCCTGGACGGGCTGATGGGCCGGGTGGCGGACGCCGCGGGAATCCAATTTCGCATGCTCAATGCCTCGCGCGGCGCGGCCGTGCGTGGTCCGCGCGCACAGATGGATCGCGCCCTCTATCGCGGGGCTATGCGCGCGGCCCTGGAGGCGCAGAGCGGCCTCGAAATCCTCGCCGACGCCGCAGAGGACCTGATCGAGGAGGCGGGACGGATCGTCGGGGTCATGGGCGCGAGCGGACGCGCCTACCGCGCCGGCGCCGTCGTCCTGACGACAGGTACATTCCTTAAGGGGATCATCTGGCGAGGGGCCGAGCGAACCCCGGCGGGGCGCTTCGGCGAAGCGCCGACGATCGGTCTGGCCGACCGGCTGTACGGCCTTGGCCTTGCGATGGGCCGGCTGAAGACCGGTACGCCGGCGCGCCTCGACGGACGCACCATCGACTGGGCGAGTCTTGCGAGTCAGCCCGGCGACGATCCTCCGATTCCCTTTTCCTTCCTCACCGAGCGCATCGCCAATCGGCAGATCACCTGCGGGGTCACTGCGACCACGCCGGCGACGCACGCGATCATCGCTGCGCATCTCGAGGAGTCCGCCGTCTATGGCGGGCGCACCTCGGGTCGCGGGCCTCGCTATTGCCCCTCGATCGAAGACAAGGTCGTGCGGTTTGCCGACAAGACGAGCCACCAGATCTTCCTCGAGCCTGAGGGGCTGGATGATCCGACGGTCTATCCCAACGGGATCTCCACCTCGCTTGGCGAGGCGAGCCAGGACCGGTTCCTGCGCACCATCCCCGGCCTCGAGCGCGTGAAGGTCCTGCGATACGGCTACGCCATCGAATATGACTATGTGGATCCGCGGGAGCTCACGCCCGCCCTGGCGGTCAAGCGCGCGCCGGGCCTCTATCTCGCCGGCCAGATCAACGGGACCACAGGCTACGAGGAAGCCGCCGCCCAGGGCCTGATGGCCGGCGTCAACGCCGCCCGCGAGGCCGCTGGAGGCGATCCGGTCGTGCTGGGTCGCGATGAGGCCTATGTCGGCGTGCTGATCGACGACCTTGTCACCCGTGGGGTCACCGAGCCCTACCGCATGTTCACCAGCCGGGCGGAGTATCGCTTGCGTCTTCGCGCCGACAATGCCGACCAGCGCTTAACCAGCGTCGGCGAGGCCTGGGGTTGCATTGGCGCGGACCGGCGTGGGGCCTGGGCGACCAAGGCGGCCGCGCTCGCAGACGCACGCGCTGCGGCCAGGGAGCTGAAGCTTTCGCCGGCGGAGGCGGCCCGGGCCGGCTTCCGCGTTTCGGCCGACGGTCAGCCCCGATCGCTCATCCAGCTCCTCGCCCATCCTGAGATCGGCCTCGACGAGCTCGCCCGAGTCTGGCCGCAGATCTCGTCCTGGCCGGCCTTCGTGCGCGAGCAGGTGGAGATCGACGCGGCCTATCACGGCTACATGGCTCGCCAGGAGGCGGACGTGGCCCTGTTCCGCCGGGACGAGGACCTCGCCCTGCCCGCGGATCTCGACTACCGCGCCCTCGGCGGCCTTTCCGCGGAGGTGCAGGAGAAGCTCTCGGCCGTCGCCCCGGCGACGCTAGGCCAGGCTGCGCGCATCGAAGGCGTGACGCCCGGCGCCCTCACCGCCCTTCTGGCGCATGTCCGTCGCCGCGCCGCCTGAGGGCGAGGCGCTTCCGTCCGGCTTCTGGGAAGCGCTGGACTGGAACGAGGCCCGCGCGGCCGACATCGAGACGTTTCGCCTGATGCTCGAAGCGGCGAATCGCGAGACGAATCTCGTAGGCGCGGCGACGTTGCCGCAGTTCTGGACCCGCCATTTCCTCGACAGCGCCCAGCTGCTCTGGTTCGAGCGCGAAGCGGTGAAATGGGCGGACCTGGGCTCCGGCGCGGGATTTCCGGGCCTCGTCCTGGCGATCCTGCTCAAGGGTCGCGAGGGCGTGCGGGTGGACCTGGTGGAGAGCATGGCCAAGCGGTGCCGCTTCCTGCAGTCGGTGGTCGACCGTCTCGAGCTGCCGGCGGTCGTGCGGCACGGCCGGGCGGAGGACTTCCGTCTTCAGGTCGAGCTGGCGACCGCCAGGGCGTGCGCGCCGCTTGAGCGCCTGCTCGATTTTGCCGCACCCTTCATGTCGCTTGGGGCGCGCGGCCTGTTCCTGAAGGGGGCGGACGCGCAAGCCGAGATCGATGCGGCGCGGGGGCGCTGGCGATTCGAGGTCAAGTGTGAGACGAGCTTGAGTGACCCGCGCGGACGCCTCGTTTCGATCAGGAACCTCACCCGTGCCCCAAGACGCTAGAGTCCGCATTCTCGCCATCGCCAACCAGAAGGGCGGCGTGGGCAAGACGACGACGGCGATCAATCTTGGCACAGCCCTGGCGGCGGTGGGTCAGCGCGTCCTGCTGATCGACCACGACCCGCAGGGCAACGCCTCGACCGGGCTTGGCCTGCACCCCCAGATGCGCGGCAAGACCCTTTACGACGTGCTCATCGATGGCGTGGCGGTGTCGGAGGTCATTGTCCCGACCGGTGTCCCGAATCTGTGCCTCATCCCCGCCGAGGCGGACCTTTCCGGCGTTGAGCTGGAGCTCGGCCAGGCGCACCGGCGTGCGTTTCGACTTCGCGACGCGCTCGAGGCGCTCGACCCGGACGCCTTCGACTACGTCCTGATCGACTGCCCCCCCTCGCTCAACCTCTTGACCGTGAACGCCCTGGTTGCAGCCGACGCCGTGCTGGTGCCGCTGCAGTGCGAGTTCTTCGCCCTGGAGGGCCTGAGCCAGCTGCTCCGCACGATCGAGCAGGTGCGCTCGTCGCTCAATCCGCGTCTTTCCATGCAGGGCGTCGTGCTCACCATGTTCGACCGACGCAACAGCCTCTCGTCCCAGGTGGCCAATGACGTCCGCGGCCATCTGAAGGAGGCGGTCTACGAGACGATGATCCCGCGCAACGTGCGCGTCTCCGAAGCGCCTTCGCATGGCAAGCCGGCGCTGATCTACGATCTGCATTGCGCGGGCAGCCGGGCTTATCTCGACCTGGCGCGCGAGATGATCGCGCGAGAGAAGAAGCGCGGCCAGCTGGTCGCCTGAGAACGGCGCCGGGGGGTGATAGAGTTTACGAGAGGCGGATGAGAATGGCGGAGCAACGCCGGGGGCTGGGACGGGGTCTGTCGGCTCTTCTGGAAGAGGCGCAATCGGCCGTGACGCCCGAACGGCGGCGGGAGGCTGGGGTGGTCGAGCTTCCACTCGAGCTGGTGCGCCCCAATCCTGAGCAACCACGGCGCGCTTTCTCCCAGCCCGAGCTCGACGAACTGGCCGAATCGATCCGCGAGCGCGGCGTGATCCAGCCGATCCTGGTCCGCCCCCTGCCTGAAGCCCCCAGCGAGCATCAGATCATCGCCGGCGAGCGCCGCTGGCGCGCGGCCCAGCTGGCTGGCCTGAGGACGATCCCCGCCCTCGTACGCGACCTGACCCCGGCCGAGGTGATGGAAGTGGCGCTGATCGAGAACATCCAGCGCGCCGACCTCAACGCCCTGGAAGAAGCCCGCGGCTATCAGCTCATGAGCGAGCGGTTCAGCCGTACGGCCGACGAGATCGCCCGCGTCGTTGGCAAGAGCCGCAGCCACGTCGCCAACACGATCCGGTTGACCCGCCTGCCGCCGGGCGTCCAGGCCCACGTGGAGGGCGGGCGTCTCACCGCCGGTCACGCCCGGGCCCTTCTCGACCTGGAGGACGCGGAGGTCCTGGCCGACGCCATCGTCGCCCGCGGCCTGAACGTGCGGCAGGTGGAGGCCCTCGCGCGGCAGGCGCGTGAGCGGGCGGGCCGCCCGTCGCGCGCTGCAGCCCCGGCCAAGGACGAGGACACGCGCGCGCTGGAAAGCGATTTGTCCGAAGCGCTGGGTCTGTCGGTCTCGATCCGCCATGCGGGCGAATCCGGCCAGGTGCTGATCGAGTATCGTACGCTCGAACAGTTGGACGAGATCGCCCGTCGCCTGATCGCGGGCAGCCGCCGCGACAGCTAGAGGCCCAGTCGCCGGGCCTGGTGGGCGATCGAGAAGGCGAGGCGCTCGGCCAGCAGACGATCTGGAGAGCCGGCGCGCTTGCAGGCGATCTCGGCGGCAAGGATGTCCGCCTGGGGCCCGGCCAGAGTGGGAAGCGACCAGGCGTTGGCCTGGCGCAGGACTTCGCGCTCGTTCTTCCAGAAGATCCCCGCCGCCTTCACCGCCGCCTGGGGGCTGGCGCCTCCTGCTCGAGCGGTCCCGACCTTTCGCAGGCGGCCAAGGTGCAGGGACATGGCGCGAATCGCGGCGACACCGCCCTCCCCTTCCTGCTGTGCAAGCCGAAGCTGGGTCTGCGCCGCGGCGAGACGACCTCCGAAGGCGTGCATGGCGGCTTCACCGAGCGAGGCTTCCGGTTCGACGCCAAAGAAGGGCGTGAGATCGGCAAGGCTGGCCTGACCGGGCCTGCCCGGACCCAGGAAGAGGGTCAGCCGTTCGATCTCCTGGCGCGCCACGCCGCGGTCGTGGGGCAGCCGTCCGACGAATACCTCCAAGGCGTCGGCGCTGAGGGCGAGGCCCTCCTGTGTGAGGGCGGCGCGGGCCATACGCGCCAACTCGCCCGGTTCATCCTCGTAGCAGGGGATGACACCGCACAACGGCGAGTCCTTGCCGCCGCGCACGAGGGCGGAATCGTTGCGCAGCTGCCCGGCCTCCACCAGCAGGAAGGCGTCGGGATTGAGCTCTCCGGCGAGGTGGCGGGCCAGGGCCTCGCCGGCGATGCGCTCGGCCGCCACGGACTCCCCGCTGAGGCGCAGGCGAACCAGTCGCCGCCCTCCGAGCATCGAGACCGCCATCAGCTCGCCCTCGAGTCGGCCTTCCTCCGAGACGACGTCGGCGTCCGTCAGCAGGGCGACGTCGAAGGGATCGTCCGGCCGGTCGGTGGCGGCCCGGGCGAGGGCGTCGGCGCGCTCACGGACGACGCCATGGTCGCGGCCGTGGACAACCGCCGCGCGAGCGGCGCCCGGCGCGGCGAGGAATCTCTCGAGATCGGGGCGCCGGTTGAGAAGCACGGTCGCGCCGGACTAGTCGCCCTGCGCCTGCCGATGCATCCAGGAGGCGAGCTGCACCTGAATCCGCTGTGCGGCGTCATTGGCGATGCGACTCTGCGCGTCCTGCGCGGCGGCGATGTCGGCATAGGGCTGGCCGGTGTCGTCGTAGCTGACCTGGCTCGTCACCGCGCCGCTCGCGGCCACCTTGCCGGTGGCGATGGAGACCAGGCGATACTGAACCGTCAGGCCAAGATCGTAGTAATCGGCCACGTCATTGATGTTCAGGCCGCGCTGGCCGCGGCTTTGCACCAAGGTCAGCTCCAGTCGGTAGGACGCCGGCGCGGACTTGTCGCGCCCGAGGGCGTCGTCGAGATCCTCGCGCAGCAGGTAGCCGACGCGTCCGTGCGGCGCAGCGACGTCGATGGAGGCGAGACCGGAGCTGACGCCGGGCGTGGCGTACAAGGGCGTGAAGCCGCACCCTCCCAGCGCCGTCGCGAGGGCGATGGCGGCGATCGCGCCGCCGGCGAGCCGCGCCCGTGGCGGGCTCATCCGGCCACCAGGTTGACGATACGGTCGGGCACCACGATCACTTTCCGTATGGTGAGTCCCTCGAGGCGGCGACGGATCTCGTCATCGCCCATGACGATCTGCTCGACCTCGGCGGCCGAGGCTCCGGCGGGCGCGCGCACCTCGCCCCGGCGCTTGCCATTGATCTGAACCGGCAGAGTGCGCTCCTCGTCCTCGCTGAGCGCGGGATCCCAGGTCGGCCACGGCGCCTTTGCGATCAGGCCCTCTCCCCCAAGCCTTGCCCAGCACTCTTCCGCCAGGTGGGGCGCGAAGGGAGCCACCAGTCGGGCCAGGGCGCTGAGCGCCTCCCGCCGGGCGTTCCCCGACGCCCCCCCATCGGCGCGCGCAGCGCGGACGGCGGCGGTGAATTCGTAGAGGCGTGCAACCGCGCTGTTGAACCGGAAGCCCTCGATGGCCTCGGTCACCGCCTTGATCGACTTGTGGGTCGCCCGCAGAAGCTCAAGGTCCGCGGAGGCGTCGCCGGCCTGCCCGTCAAGGGCGTCGAATTCGGCCCAGATCCGATTGATCAGCCGCCATGCGCCCTCGACCCCCGCGGCCGTCCACTGCACGTCGCGCTCGGGCGGCGAGTCCGACAGGACGAACAGGCGGGCCGCGTCGACGCCATAGGTCTCGGCTATGTCGGCTGGCGCCACGACGTTCCGCTTGGACTTCGACATCTTTTCGACGTCGCCGATCGTCAGCGGCTCCCCGGTTTCCGCCATGCGGGCCCGACGTGTCGCGCCTTCGGTCTCGATCTCGACGAGGCCCGGCTCGACCCATTCTCCGTTCTGGCGGCGATAGGTCTCGTGGGTCACCATGCCCTGGGTGAACAAGCCCGCGAAGGGCTCCTTCACTTTCAGCATCCCCTCGTCCGCCAGGGCGCGGGTGACGAAGCGGGCGTAAAGCAGGTGCAGGACGGCGTGTTCGATCCCGCCGATATACTGGTCGACCGGAAGCCAGTAATCCGCCGCCGCGCCGTCGATCGGGGCCGCCGCTTCCGGATTGGCGAAGCGCGCGAAATACCAGGAGGAATCGACGAAGGTGTCTAGCGTGTCAGTTTCCCGCAGGCCGGCCCCGCCGCACTTGGGGCAGGACACCTGCCTCCACGCCTCGTCTCGCGCCATGGGATTGCCCGGGCGGCTGAAATCCATCCCGTCCGGCAGGCGCACGGGCAGCTGGTCTTCCGGGACCGGGACGATGCCGCAGGACTGGCAATGGATGACCGGAATGGGGCAGCCCCACCCGCGCTGGCGCGAGACCCCCCAGTCACGTAGGCGGTAGATCGTGGCGCCGACACCGACACCGAGCCGCTCGATCTCCGCGATCGCGGCGGCCTTGGCCGGCTCGACTTCCAGTCCATCCATGAAGCCGGAGTTGAAGATCCGGCCCGGGCCGACATAGGCCTCCTGTTTCACGTGAAACGACGCCGGGTCAGCGTCAGGAGGCAACACGACCGGCCGCACGGGCAGCTCGTATTTGCGGGCGAAGTCCAGGTCGCGCTGGTCGTGGGCCGGACAGCCGAAGATGGCGCCGGTCCCGTACTCCATCAGGACAAAGTTCGCGATCCAGACTGGCAGGCGCAAGTTGGGCTCGAAGGGATGGACCACCTCGAGCCCCGTGTCCCAGCCGAGCTTCTCGGCCGACTCGATCTCGGCTTCCGACGTGCCGCCCTGACGACAACGGACGACGAAGTCCCGCACGCGTTCGTCGCAGGACGCCAGGCGCTCGGCCAGGGGATGGTCGGGGGCCACGGCGAGGAAGCTGGCGCCGAACAGGGTGTCGGGCCTGGTGGTGTAGACCGTGATGGACGGCTCGGGTTGGGGTGCGGCGAAGGCGAAGTCCAGCCGCAGCCCGCGCGACTTGCCGATCCAGTTTTCCTGCATCAGGCGGACCTTGTCGGGCCAGCGGTCGAGAGACTGCAGGCCCTCCAACAGGTCCTCGGCGTAGTCGGTGATCCGTGCGAACCACTGGGTCAGCTTGCGACGCTCCACGGGTGCGCCCGAACGCCAGCCGCGTCCGTCGATGACCTGCTCGTTGGCTAGGACGGTCATGTCGACCGGATCCCAGTTCACGACGCCTTCCTTGCGATAAACCAGCCCGCGTTCGAGCAACCGCAGAAACCAAGCCTGCTGGCGACCATAATAGGCCGGATCACAGGTCGCCAACTCGCGCGACCAGTCGATCGACAGGCCCAGGGCCTTCAGTTCGGCGCGCATCCGGTCGATATTGGCCAGTGTCCAGGCGGCGGGATCGACCCCGCGCTCCTGCGCGGCGTTTTCCGCCGGCAGGCCGAAGGCGTCCCAGCCCATTGGATGCAGGACATTGAACCCCTGGGCGCGCTTGTAGCGGGCGACGACGTCGCCCATGGCGTAATTACGGGCGTGGCCGACGTGGAGATTTCCCGACGGATACGGGAACATTTCCAGAACATAATACTTCGGTTTGGCCGAGCCGGCCTCCGCCCGGAAGGCGTCGGCCGCGTCCCAGGCCGCGCGCCACTTGGGCTCGACCGACTTGGGGTTGTATCGGACCATGCCTGCGCTGCTCTTCACTCTTGCCACTGGAGAATAGCGGCCCCGAGGCTTAGCGCGGCGCCGCTGCGATGGCCATGCCGCGGGCGACGACTGGCGCGCCCACTAGCCCTTCAGGTTCGAAAGTCGAAGCTGTCTGGCCTTGGTCAGAATGGCGTTCTCGATGTCGGAGCTGGTCTGGTCGGCGGTCGGCGAGGGAATCCAGCCGCCCTGGCCGTTGCTGATTTCCTTGTAGACGTTGACCGCCAGCCCGTCTGCGCGCAGGCGCGCATCCAGGATGTAGACCGTCACCTTGAATCGCTCGGTGGGTCGTTCCGGGTTGATATACCAATCTGTGGTCACCACACCGCCATAGGGATCGGCTGAAGCCAGCGGCATGAACGAGAGTGTGTCGAGGGTGGCGCGCCACAGATAGCTGTTCACGCCGATCGCGCCGGCAGGGGCGTGACCGGGCGTTCCATGGTTTGGCTTGCCGCCGCAGGCCGATAGAGCGAGGGCGCCGATGCACGCCAGTACGGTCGCGGAACTGCGGATCCACCGGCCGCGCTGACTCACAATGATCATCAGTTCCATATCCGTTTTCGGCGTTGCGCCGCGCTCCCGGGGCGCACGCGGGGCCATGCGTCTACAGCATTCGCTTTAGACCGCAAAACGGCAATCGCGTGGCGAACGCGCCACAGCTAGAGGCCTTCAGCCGCAGGGGGGGTCGAATCGCGGGGCGCCGCAGTTGACGGCGGTCGTCGGCGCGCGTTTACGATCTCTTAGTCGAGCCACGATGCCGCAGGGATGGCGGCCGAGGCCGTGGGGGCATGCGAGCGAGCAAGGTAATGAAACCTGCACAGCTCATAGGGGCTTTCGGAGCCGTTTGCGTCTGCGCAGCAGTCGTGAGCGCGCACGCCGAGATGTCCTCGCAGGCTCAGCTTCTCCTCGCCGCCAATGATTTCGCCGCTCCAGCGCCCGCGGCGCCTGGCCGCACTCTCGAGTGGGACTCCAAGAAGGGTCGCTGGGGCCTCCGGCTCGGCGTCGATTCGCGGATGGACCGCGAGCCCGACCTGCGCGATCTCGAGCCGGGCCTCTTCTACAAGGTGACACCGCGGCTTCATATCGGCGGCGGCGTGACCCTCGCGCCCGACCAGGGGATCCCGCTGGAGTCGCAGCGTCTCCCGACTCCTCAGGCGCCAAATCCCCGCGTGCGGCTGCAAACCACCTTCAAGTTCTAGACTGCGTCAGGCCCAGGGCCCCGTTCGAGTCCAGCGCTTCCACCGCCGCAAGGCCAGCCGCGCCACAGCCCTTCAGGGCCATCGCCGTGCGAGGAGTAACGCCGCCAAGGGCGTAGACCGGAAGCCCGGCGACGCGCACCAAGGCGCGGAACCTCAGGGCCCCGATCGGCCGACCTGCCGAGGGACTCCGGCTCGGGAACACCGGCGAGACCACCACCGCGTCCACGCCGGCCGCCCGTGCGCGCCGCGCCGCCGTCAGTCCGTGTGCGGCCGCGCTCAGGCGGAACCGGCGCCTTAGCACGCCGTTGGCGCCCTTCCGGGTCGCGAGCCGTTCGGGCAGGTGCAGTCCGTCCGCGCCGACGGCTGCGGCGAGAACTGGGTCCGCGCCCACGAACATCAGCACGCCTCGGCGATGGGCGAGCCGCGCCAGCCGCCGTCCGACCGCCACCGCGTCGGCCGCGCCGAAGGCGCGATAGACGATCGCCGCGCCACGCGGCAGGCTCGCGGCCACCCGCGCCGGATCGGGGGTGCGGACCGGGTCGGTGAAGAACAGCAGCCGCGGCCAACCGCTTGCGCCGCGAGGCCAGGGCCCTAGGGTTCGCGCCGAACGCATCAGAGCTGCAGCAGGACCGCCCCTCAATGCCGCCATCCCCCACACCGGCCGTCGGGCCTGTCGCGGTCGGCCTCGCGGCGGTGAGGGCGCGTATCGCCGCCGCCGCGATCGCGGCTGGGCGCACGGCGGACAGCGTAAGCCTGGTCGCGGTGAGCAAACAGCAACCCTGGAGCGCGATCGGCCCTGTCCTGGACGCCGGCCAGCGCATCTTCGGCGAGAACCGGGTCCAGGAGGCGCTTGCGCGTTGGCGCGAGCGTCGTGAAGGGCTCGAACTGCACCTCATCGGGCCGCTGCAGACCAACAAGGCGCGCGAGGCGGTGGACTTCTTCGACGTCATTGAAAGTCTCGACCGGCCGCGTCTGGCCGAGCGCCTCGCGCGCGACATCCAGGCGGCGGGCCGTGCGCCACGCCTCTACGTGCAGGTCAACACCGGCGAGGAGCCGCAGAAGGCCGGGGTGATCCCCAACGAGGCGGACGCCTTCCTCGATCTTTGCCGCGCTCGCCATGACCTGGTCATCGAGGGACTGATGTGTATCCCCCCCGCCGACGAACCTCCGGCCCCCCACTTCGCGCTCCTGACGAAGATCGCGCGGCGCAACGGCCTCGCGCGCCTCTCCATGGGAATGAGCGGGGATTTCGAGATCGCGATCGCCCATGGCGCGACCTCCGTGCGCGTCGGATCGGCGGTTTTCGGTGAGCGTCCGCGCCTGCCTCAGAGCGAGGTCTGAGGCGACGTCTGGCCTTGGCGTCGCCGCGACAATAGGTGCATGGTCCCGGCCATGGCTCAACCGAAGACCATCCTTGTCATCCACGATGACGACGATCTGCGCGACTCCCTTTGCGAACTTCTGCAGGCCAACCCGGAGTTCTCCGCGGTAGGGGCCGCCCAGGGCGGCGAGGGCCTCGCCGCCGCCAAGCGGAGCCGTCCGGATCTCATCCTGCTGGACGTCGATCTGCCGGACAAGAATGGTCGCGAGGTCTGCGCCGAGCTGCGCGGAGAAGGCGTCACCGCTCCGGTGATCATGCTCACCGCCGCCGACGGCGAGAGCGAGACCATCCTGGGCCTCGAGGCCGGGGCGAGCGACTACGTCACAAAACCGTTCAAGTTCAACGTCTTGATGGCGCGAATCCGTGCCCAGCTGCGGGCGCACGAGCAGTCGGAGGATGCGGTCTTCCACATCGGCCCCTATGAATTCCATCCGGCGGACCGCGTCCTCCTGGACGAGAAGGGCCGCAAGCTTCGCCTCACCGACAAGGAAGCCAATATCCTCAAGTACCTTTACCGGGCCGGCGACAAGCCGGTTGCGAGGGAGGAGCTGCTGGCCGAGGTCTGGGGCTACAACGCCGGGGTCACCACCCATACCCTGGAGACCCACGTCTACCGGCTGCGACAGAAGATCGAGCCCGACCCCAGCCACGCCCGCCTTCTCCTCACCGAGGCCGGCGGCTACCGCCTGGCGCCGTAGTCCCTCCCCTTCTGGCGAGGGTGGTCGAGCGTAGCGAGGCCGGGTGGGGAAGTTTGGGTCATCCCCAATGTCTCGGTCCTTCCCCAAGGTTCCCCACCCGTCGCGCCTTCGGCGCGACACCCTCCCCGTTAGGGGAGGGACAAGATCACACCGCCAGGTCTGCCGTCACCGGAGCGTGGTCGCTGGGACGCTCCCACTCGCGGACGTCGTCATGGATCCGCGCCTCCGGCGCGCCGACGCGCGAGGCGGCGGCGTGAAGGCCGGGGCTCGCCCAGATGTGGTCGAGGCGAAGGCCGCGGTTCGACCGCCGAAAATCGGCGGCGCGATAGCTCCACCACGAGAATAGCTTCTCGGGCTCTGGCGTGGTGGCGCGCACCAGGTCGACGAATCCCAGGCTGGCTCGCAGCATTTCCATCGCGGCCACCTCGATGGGCGTGTGGCTGACAATCTTGGACATCTGGCGGTGGGACCACACGTCCGCTTCGCCAGGGGCGATGTTGAGATCGCCCAGCAGGATCAGCGGCGCGCGTGGATCCCGACGCGCCATTTCCGCGGTGAGGCGCTCGTAGAAGTCGAGCTTGTGGTCGAACTTGGGATTGAGCGCGCGGTCAGGCGTGTCGCCGCCCGCAGGCGCATAGAGGTTGTGGATCTCGACGCCGGCCACCACGGCGGAGACGCAGCGAGCGTGGCCCTCGCGGCAGATCGCCAGGGCGGGCGACGGCTCGAGCGGGAGGGCCGAGGCGATCGCCACGCCGTGCCAACCCTTCTGGCCGCCGATCTTCAGATGCGGCAGGCCAGCCTCCGCCAGAACCTCGGCTGGAAACTCGGCCTCCTGGCACTTGATCTCCTGGAGACACAGCACGTCCGGAGCCTGCTCCCTGACGAAGCGGGCGATGTGCTCGGCGCGCAGGCGGGCCGAGTTGACGTTCCAGGAAGCGATTCGCAGGCGCACGGGGCCTATCTAGGTCGAAGCGCTTACTGCGGCGAGGCTCTGTCTTCAGGCAGCAGACCTTCCGGCGGTGGGGCGCGCAGGAAGAAGAAGACGCCCGGCTTGGGGGGCGTGCGCTCCAGACGCGTGAGGCGCACCTGCACCTTCGCGCCCCGCGCGTCGGTCACGATCCAGCCGGCGAGCGCGAGCGGCGCGTTGTGGAACTGCAGGGCGATGCTGCCCCGCCGCCGCCGACCATCCCTCACAGCGACCTCGAATCCATCCGGCGTGCGCCGCACCGCCTCGACTCGGGCGCCCTCATCGAGAGCTACGTGCCGGGCGAGGAAAAGCGACAGAGGCGTGGTCCCAAGGGGATAGCTGTGGATTGTCCGCAGGCGCGTGTCGACCTCGGTGACCACGTGCCCGTCAGCGGCGATCTGCACTCCGGAGGGCGGGTCATAGTCGAACCGGGCGCGTCCGGGGCGCTGCAACCAGACCGTACCGGTGCTCTCGCGCCCATCCGGAGCGGTCTGGACGAACCGCCCGGTCGCGGTCGTCAGCCCGTCGAGATAGGTCTGCGCCCGCTGCACCAGCGCCTCGTCCTCCGGCGTCAGGGCGCTCGCCGGCTGGGCGAAAGCGCCGCCCGTCGCGGTCGCCGAGAGCGCGGTGAGCGCCGTGAGGATGGCGCGCCGGCTGATCATCTTCCAGGTCTCCGGGTCTTAAGGTCAGGCTGGCGGCGGGGGTCCGGCAAGGATTTCGCGCTTGCCTGCATGGTTGGCGGCGCTGACAACGCCCTCGCGCTCCATTCGCTCAATCAGTGACGCCGCCCGGTTGTAGCCGATCTGAAGGCGACGCTGGATGTAACTGGTGGAGGCCTTGCGGTCGCGCGTCACGACCGCCACCGCCTGGTCGTAAAGATCGTTGGATCCGCCACCGTCGTCCCCATAGCCGCCGCCAACGCCATCCTCGTCCTCTTCCGGAACCGCCGTGACGTCCTCGAGATAGTCAGGCTCGCCCTGGTCCCGCAGGTACTTGGCGACGGTCTCGACCTCTTCGTCCGAGACGAACGGTCCGTGCAGACGCGTGATCCGCCCGCCGCCGGCCATGTAGAGCATGTCGCCCAGGCCAAGCAGCTGTTCGGCGCCCTGCTCGCCCATGATGGTCCGGGAATCGATCTTGGACGTGACCTGGAAACTGATCCGGGTGGGGAAGTTCGCCTTGATGGTGCCGGTGATCACGTCCACTGACGGGCGCTGGGTCGCCATGATCAGGTGGATGCCCGCGGCGCGCGCCATCTGGGCGAGGCGCTGAACGGCGCCTTCGATGTCCTTGCCGGCCACGAGCATGAGATCGGCCACCTCGTCGATGACAACGACCAGGTAGGGCATGGGCTCGGGCCGGAGCTTCTCCTCCTCGAAGATCGGCCGGCCCTTGGAATCGAAGCCTGTCTGCACCGTGCGCACGAAGTGCTCGCCCTTGGCGAGGGCCTCGTTGGCCTTGTCGTTGTAGCCGGCCACGTTGCGTACGCCGATCTTCGACATCCGGCGGTAGCGGTCTTCCATCTCCCGCACGGTCCATTTGAGGGCGACGATGGCCTTCTTGGGATCCGTGACCACCGGCGCCAGCAGGTGGGGAATGCCGTCGTAGACCGATAGCTCGAGCATCTTCGGGTCGATCATGATGAACCGGCACCGCTCCGGCGGCAGCCGATAGAGGATCGACAGGATCATGGCGTTGACCCCCACCGATTTCCCCGAACCGGTGGTGCCGGCGATCAACAGGTGGGGCATGCGGGCCAGATCAACGATGTACGGCTCGCCCCCAATCGTCTCGCCAAGCGCCAGCGGCAGGGCCTGTCCGGCCTTTTCGTATTCTGCGCTCGACAGCAGGTCGCGCAGATAGACCGTCTCGCGCCGCGCGTTGGGCAGCTCGATGCCGATGGCGTTGCGCCCCGGCACGACCGCCACGCGGCAGGCCGCGACGCTCATTGAGCGGGCGATGTCGTCGGACAGCGCCACCACCCGGGCCGACTTCACACCCGGCGCGGGGACCAGTTCGTACAGGGTGACCACTGGGCCCGGGCGGATGTTGTCGATCTGGCCGCGGACGCCGAACTCGGAAAGGACGCCTTCGAGCAGCCGGGCGTTCTGGCGCAGGGCATCCTCGTCATAGGCCGAAGCGCGGGGCTTGGGTTTGGCCAGCATGGCCAACTCGGGCAGGCGGAAACCGTCGGTCTCGCCGAACGGAAGAGTCGGCTGACTCTCCCGCGCCTCCCGCTGAGAGGCCCGCACAGGAGCCTTCGGCGTCTTGATCGCAAGAGGCGATTCCGCTCCCGAGGCGTCCCCTGCCGCGGGAGCGTAGGGTTGCGGTTCGGTCTCGAACGGCGGTTCCTCGTCATTCGACTCGGGGGCGGCGGGCCCCGCCGACCAGGCGGTCCGCCTTGCTGGAGCGGGTTCGGCGACCGCGTCCAAGTCGTCTTCCTCTTCGTCCGCATGCGCAGACGGTCGCCGCCAGGACGGCAATCGCAACCTTGGCAGGGATGGCGACCAGCCCAGCGCGAGGCTCGCCAGGATCAGGCCACAGAGGCCAAGGACGCCAGCGGCGATAAGATCAGGACGATCGGCGCCAAGCCGTTCCGCGAGGTCGCTAACGACGCGGATGACCAGATCGCCGATTGCGCCGCCCAGGCCGGCGGCCAGCGGCCAGACGCGAGGCGTCGGCGCGGCGGCCAGGACGGCGGCTGCAAGGATGACCGCGGTCAGACCGAAGAGCAGGCGAATGGCCGACTTTCCGAACGCAGCCGCTTCCGAGCGTCCCCGAAGGCGCGCGACGCCGCCCATCAGAAGCAGCAGCGCGGCCGCCCAGCCGCCGAGGCCAAGCAGCTGCATCACTGCATCCGCGGCGTTGGCCCCCACCTCGCCCAGCAGGTTCGCCGGAGGGCCCGCGCCGGCGGCGTCGAAGCTTGGATCGGCGGCGTGATAGGTCGCCAACACCAGGATCAGCGCCGCGCCGGCGCCCGCCGGGATCACTCCCGCCACCCTTGCGCCATGCTGGCGCCAGCCGACTGCTGGCGCCCCTCGCGCCGCCGTTCTCGCCATGCTTTGCTCCGCCGCGTCGCGCTTTTGTAAAGCGAGTCGAAGCGACTAGTCGAAAACCGTTAAGGCCTTGTCGCCACGGTCAGGAGATCGTGAATTCGAGCGCGCCCACGCCTTCGACCTCGCCGACGATCCGGTCGCCGCGAACCATCGGGCCGACGCCCTCGGGCGTGCCGGTGAAGATCAGGTCGCCAGGCGCCAGCCGCCACAGCTTGGAGGCTTCGGCGATCACTTCCGCCACGCTCCAGATCATGTCCTCGATCCTCCCCGACTGACGCGTCTCGCCGTTCACCGTCAGAGTGATCGCACCGGTGGGCGCTGCGCCGGTCCACGGTCGGATCGCGCTGATTGGGGCCGAACAGTCGAAGGCCTTGCCGGACTCCCAGGGCTGGCCCTTGGCCTTCGCGGCCGCCTGCAGGTCCCGGCGCGTCAGGTCGACCCCGACGGCATAGCCGAACACCAGATCGAGCGCCTCCCCCGGGGCGACGTCCTCGCCGGCGCGGTTGAGCGCCACGACCAGCTCAACCTCATGGTGCAGGTCCGCTGTGCGGGTTGGATAAGGCGCCGCTTCGCCCGGAACCACGACGGCGTCCGCGGGCTTGGCGAAGAAGAACGGCGGATCGCGTTCGTCGCCTCCCATCTCCCGGGCATGGGCGGCGTAGTTGCGGCCGACGCACAGGATTCGGCGGACCGGAAACAGCGCCGGCGTCGCCAGCACCGGAACGGCGGGATAGACGGGCGGGGCGAAGATATAGCTGTCCATGCCGCGCCGATTAAACCACCCCAACGCCGGCGGCCATGCTCCTCCCGGCAGCTGGATGACGATCTGTGTCCCTCCCTGGAGGGGCAGGGACGCCGCGGAAGGTCAGCGGCCGGAGAGGGCGGAGACGAGCGCGGCGGCGATCTGGCGGACGTTATAGGGTTTGCGCACGACCGGCGCGTCGAAGCCTTCGGGAGCCGCGCCCGCGTCCCCGTAGCCCGTGGCGAAGATGAAGGGGGTTTTCCGCTGCGCCAGCGTTTGCGCGACGGGTATCACCGGCTGGCCGTTGAGGTTGGCGTCGAGGACCGCCACGTCGAACGAGAGGTTCGTCATCCGCTGCGCCTCCTCGAGGCTGGCGGCCGTTCCCACGACGTGGGCGCCCGCTTCGGTGAGGCCGGCTTCGAGTTCCAGCGCCAGGAGCACCGCGTCCTCGACGATGAGGACCCGCACCCCGCGGATGTCGTACGGCGCGTGCTCCCCTTCAGAGGCGCCGATGAGGCTCTCGTCGGCGGGCAGCGCGACGGCTCGCGAGCGCGCCTTCTGGGCCTCGCGCTCTTCCTGCGCGAGAGCGGTCTCGTCCGCCATGAGGGTCGCGCGGACCCCCTCCGGACGGAATTCGAGCACGGCCGCGCCGCCCAGCTCCCGGCCGGTGACACGCTCCAGCAAGGTCCGGCCGAAGCCGTGGCGCGAGGGCTGCGGCACGGGCGGGCCTTCGCTTTCGAGCCAGACCAGCTCGAAGCCGCCGCCCGGACGGACGCTCCAGCGCACATCGACGCGGCCGTGTTCGGTCGAGAGCGCCCCGAACTTCACCGCATTGGTTCCAAGCTCGTGAAGGGCGAGCGTCAGCGCGTTGGTGGCCCGGGGGTTGAGCAGGATTTCGGGCCCCCCCCAACGGGCCTGCCCATGCGCCAGGCCGGCCAGCTCGGCGGCTGCGATGTTGCCGATCTCTGCGCCCCGCCAGCGCGTCGCCATCAGCAGAGCGTGGGCGGCGGCCATGGCGTCGATACGACCCAGGAAGGTCTTGAGGAAGGCTTCGAGGGACACAGTGCGGCGCGCCGACTGGGATGCGAGCGACTGCACCGACGCCAGGACGTTCTTCACCCGGTGGTCGAGTTCGGAGACGAGCGCCTCGCGCTCGTTCTCTTTCTGGCGTTGGGCCGTGACGTCGCGGACAACGCCAACCGCGCCCGCGAGGCCCTCACCCGCGGGAGTCGCCTGGCCCCAAGCCTCGATCCACCGGACGAGGCCGGTGTCTGGCCGCACGATCCTGAACTGGAAGTCGAAACGACCGTCTTGCGCCAGGCTGTCCTGCCAACCCTGGCGCACCCCGTCGCGGTCCTCCTCATGGATGACGCGCAGCAACGTTTCCCCCCCGCACGCAGGGGTCGCGCCTTCGGCCAGGCCAATGAGCGCCGACGTCTGGGCGCCGACGATCAGTAGATCCTGCCGCGCGTCCCACTCGAATTCGCCCAGACCTGCGGCCGTCATCGCCGGAGAGGCGCTGTTTGCGCGGAGGTCGAGCGGTTCGGCCACGCTGAAATCTCGACCTTTCGGGTCTTGCGCCATCGGGCCTAACCTATGGCGCCCGCTCGTGAAGCCAAGTCAGTGGGGGAAAAAAGTTGCGGTCGGCTTGTTTCGGTCGTCTGCGGAACCTACGACTTGAGGGTCGCGTTGGGGCCGCGCCAGGCTGGGCCTGGGCCCGCCGCGGCGTTGGTCCTGAAGCCGGAGAGCAATCATGGCGTCCGACACCTTCGACAGCGCCTCAAGCGAGGCTTCAAAGGCCCGGTCCGCGGCCGCCGACGCCGCCGACCGGGGGCAGCGCGCCTTCGCCGAAGCGGTTAGCGCGGCCGAACGGACGCTGGCGGACGGCGTCAAACGCGCCGAGCAGCTCCTGGGCGAGACGGAGAAGCTGGTCCGCGAGAACGTCGAACGGCTCCGCGAGCACGCCAAGACCTACGGCGGGACCGCCGGCCAATCGATGGACGAGGCCCAACGCTACGTCGTCGAGCGGGTCAAGGAGCGGCCGGTCACGGCCACACTGACCGGACTCGGCGTCGGATTGCTGCTCGGGCTTCTTCTGGCTAACCGCGACAAGTGAGCCTGCGGCGGGGCCTGGCGATCCTCATCGCCGGGGCGGCGCTCGTCGCCTGCCTCGGCGTAGTGATCGTCGCGTTTGTTTTCGCCGGGCACACGCTCCTGGAACCCTGGCTCGGGCGCCCTGGCGCCACGGCGGCGATGGTCGCAGCCGTGGCCCTCCTGATTGCGGTGGCCGCAGTCATCGCGCAATTCGCGCTCCGGCCTCGCGTGCGACCCGCCCCTGCGCTTCCGGCAACGGCTCTGGTGGACCGCGCTCTGGTGTTTGTGCGGGACCGTCCGGTGGTCAGCATGGTCGGCGCCGTGGGAGTGGGTGTCATTGTGATCGCCAGACCCCTGTTCATCGCACGCATCGCGCGCGCTTTCCTGGAACGCCAGCGCCCGGCGTTCCAGGACTAGAGCAAACCGCAGCGATCGAGCCGGGTCGCGCCTACCGGCGGCGCGGCAGGGCCCATTCCCGCCAGACATCGAGGCCCGATCCTGTCCAGGCGAGCGCGGTCACCTTGATCGTTTCGGCCGCGCTCTCGATCACGTTGAAGCCCGCGGGCGCGCCGCGCTCGCGGACCGAGAGGGTCCCGGCCCCCACCGCATAGGTGAGGCCGTCGGCATGGGGCAGCGCCATGGCGAAAGGGGCGTGGATGTGGCCGGTGAGGATGAGATCCACCCGACCTGCGCAGAATCGACGGGCCGCGCGCTCACCGCCCCGCACGCGCGCGGTCATTGGGCCGCCGACCATCTCGGCCAGGGGGTGGTGGCAGGCGACCACGCGCAGGGCGCCGTCGCGCCGCCCTTTCAGAGCTTGCAGAGCCCGTCCTGCCTGCTGGGGATCGATCGCGCCCTTGGACCAGTTCAACCGGAATTGCATGCCGCGCGCCGTATTGACCCCCGCCACGCAGACCGCGCCGTTGGCCCACGACAGGCCGTCGGCTGGACCGAAGCAGGTCTCGAAGCGCTCGAACGGGCGCGTCACCCGCTCCCACATGCCGAGGTAGGGCGTGTCGTGGTTCCCGGGCACCACGAGCCGCTCGCCCGATAGGGCATAGATCCAGGCCGCTGCGCTTGCGAACTCGGCTGGCTCGCCGAAGGCTGTGAGGTCACCTGTGATGACCGTAAGATCCGGGCGCTCAGCGGCGATCCATGCTGCGGTCGCCTCGATGGCGGCGGCGTTCTCCATCCCGAAGTGGATGTCCGACAGGTGGGCGAACCGGACCATCAGCCTCCGGCCATCCGGCTCGCCGGCTCATCCGACCGAGCGCGGCGCTTCACGGCGATGGAGCGCCAGCGTCTCTCTGCAGATGCTCTCCGGCGTTTTGCAGCGCCTTGCCGGTCCTGTCCTCGGCGCGTCGCACGGGCTGGGTCGCCTGGGACAGATCGCGGTCGATAACCGCCCCGCCCCGCGCGAACGAGCCGTTCTCTGCCGCGAGGTAGAGCATGATGGAGCCGAAGACGACGACCAGGAGCACCAGAAATCCGATGATCGGGACGCCGCCCCGGCGCCGCGCCGCGGAGTCCGCCCGGCCCCGCCGATAGGCATCCCTGACCTGCGCCCGGCTTGCCGGACCCGCGCCGGCGGCCTCGGCCTGGCGCTCGTCGATGCGACCCTCGTGATAGGCCTGGGTCTCCCGCGCGCCGACGCCCGGCGCCGCGACGCTCCGATGTGGGAACAAAGGTTTCATGCCGCCTCTCCGAAAGAGGATCGGCGGAAACGAGACTCCCGTGATCGAGGTTCCCCCTGCTCAGGCAGCGCGCTCGCGGCGTCGTGGATGGAAGAAAAGCGCCTGGCCGATCGCCGCCTTCACGGTTTCCGGCTGGAACGGCTTGGTGATCAGGAAGGTCGGTTCCGGACGCTCCCCGGTGAGCAGCCGTTCTGGGAAGGCGGTGATGAAGATCACCGGCACGTCCAGTTGAGCCAGGATGTCCTTGACCGCATCCACCCCCGAGGACCCGTCGGCCAGCTGGATGTCCGCAAGGACAAGTCCAGGCGTCGACTTGGCGACAGAGGCGCGGGCCTCGGCCCGTGTCGCGGCCAGACCGCTGACGCGGTGGCCCAATTCGCGCACGAGGGCTTCGATGTCCGCAGCGATGACTGGCTCGTCCTCGATGATCAGGACGTCCGTCGCGAGTTCCGCGTCGATCTCCCGTTGGGCCTCGTTGATCAGGGTCTCTACCTCGGCGAAGTCGGTCCCGAGGATCTCAGCCGCCTCGCTCGGCGTGAAGCCTTCGACCGCGGTGAGCAGGAAGGCCTGGCGCGAGCGCGGGGCGATCCGCATCAGACGCAGACGCGCCGCGTCGGACGAGCCTGCGACTTCTTCTGGCGTCGCTTCGAGCTTGGCGCCGGTCACGCACCAGATGGCGTGAAACACGTGATACAGCGCCACCCGGGGAGACATGTCCGCATCGAGAGACTTGTCGCCCGAAGCCAGGGCCTCCAGCGCCACGCGCACGTACTGGTCGCCTGCAGTCTGGTCGCCCGTCAACGCCCGCGCATAGCGACGGACGTAGGGCAGGTGCGGCGCAAGTTTCGTGAGCAGGCTCAAGATTACCCTCCGGGCGGGCGGCGATTGGAGATGGCGCGGGACGCTTGGCGTTTAATGATGCAGAAACGCCCTCCCCTGAGGGAACGCAAGAAAGCGGGACCCGTTCCCGCCCGATTCCGACCGGACCAACCTGCAAGGAAGCTGGAGCGGAACCCAAATCGACCCGGAACGTTTGACGGCCGCGAAATTAGAGGCAATGGCGGCTAGGCGCGAGTCCATGTGGCGCAGGCACATTTGAATTGGGGGTTCATGAAGAAGTCGCCCAAGGGTTCGCCCGAACTCGATGAGGCCCGCCTGCGCCAGCAGGCGATCGGGGCGCGCCTTCGCCAACTTTTCGACGACGTGGTGAACGAGCCGGTGCCGGACGACTTCCTCGAGATCCTGCGCCGAGCCGAGCCGGAGAGTTCTGCCTCGCCAGCGGCGGTCGGAAAGTCGACAGCCGAGGGCGACGAGGCATGACCAGCGCCAGTCGCGCCGACAAACCGGTCGATCCGGCTCGAGACGCCGCCTTCAAGCGTGAGCTGGTCGCACTCATTCCGCACCTGCGCGCCTTCGCCCGAACCTTGACCGGAGATCCCACCTCGGCCGACGATCTGGCCCAGGATGCGATGATGAAGGCCTGGGACGCCCGTGCGAGCTTCGAAATGGGCACGAACATGAAGGCCTGGACCTTCATGATCCTGCGCAATCAATTCTACTCCGAGAAGCGCCGGTCCTGGCGCCAGAGCCAGCTCGATCAGGAAGCGGCGGAGCGGACGCTCGTGGCCATCGACGATCCCTCGGCGCCGGTGGCGCTCGACGAATTGCGCATGGGCCTGGGCATGTTGCCGGCCGAGCAGCGGGAGGCGCTGATCCTCGTTGGAGCCGGCGGTTTCGCCTACGAGGAGGCCGCCGAGATCTGTGGCTGCGCCGTAGGCACGGTGAAGAGCCGAGTCAGCCGCGCGCGGCGGGCCTTGCAGGCGATCCTGGAGCGTGGCGATTACGACCGCGACGGCGCTTCGGCCAGCGAGGCCATGGGGTCCATCCTCGCCCACGCGGAGCGGCTGAGCAACGCGAGGCGCTGATCCTGGTGGGCGCCGGCGGCTTTGCCTATGAGGAGGCGGCCGAGATTTGCGGCTGCGCCGTGGGCACGGTGAAAAGCCGTGTCAGCCGCGCCCGGCGGGCCCTGCAGGTCATCCTCGAAGCCGGCGCCTATAATCGCGATGGCGCCTCGGCCAGCGAGGCGATGCGCGCTATCCTGGCCGACGCCGAGAGGTTGAGCGCCCAGAGGTGAGG
>DASXGQ010000159.1:0-34286 GCA_036488995.1 Caulobacteraceae bacterium | reverse complement strand
GTCGCGGGGCTGGCCAGCCTCTCGGCGATGATGGGCGCCGAGACCGTCTTCGCGGTCTCGCACGGCATGGCGCCGTTCCGCGCCGCCCGGGCCCAGACCGCGGCCGACAGCGCCGCCGCCGAGGCCTCGCCCGGCGAACCGCAGGCCACCATCCGAAAGTCCAGCGACGGGCACTATTGGGCCGACGGCCAGGTCAATGGCGCGGCCGTTCGCTTCCTGGTGGACACCGGCGCCACCGCCGTCGCGCTGACCCCCGAAGACGCGTCGCGCCTGGGCTTCACGCCCGACACCCTGAAGTACGCCGACCGGGTGATCACCGCCACCGGCGAGGTGCGCGCCGCGCCGGTGAAGCTCGCCTCCCTGACCGTGGCCGGCGCCCGGGTGGACAACGTCGACGCCCTGGTGATCGAAAAGGGTCTCGACACTTCCCTGCTCGGGATGAGCTACCTAGGCCGCCTCGCCAGCTTCCAGGCGACGCGCCAGACGATGGTCCTGCAGCCCTGACACGGCGGCCAGCGCCGCGTCCACGACCTCGAGCCCCGCGCCCGGCTTGATGCTCTCCACCGTCAGGATCCGCCGCCAGGTCCTGGCGCCCGGCGCCCCATGGAACAGCCCCAGCATGTGCCGGGTCATGGCCGCCAGATGGGTTCCCGCCGCCAGCTCGCCGGCGATGTAGGGGCGGTAGCGCTCCACCGCCTGGGCGGCCGTCACCACCGCCTCGCCGTCGCCAAACAGCCGCGCGTCAGCCTCGCCCAGGATCGCCGGGGTGTGATAGGCCGCGCGGCCCAGCATCACGCCGTCCACGTGGGCCAGGTGCGTCTGCGCCTCGTCCAGCGAGCCGACTCCGCCGTTGATGACGATGGTCAGCCCCGGTCGCTCGGCCTTCAGCCGGTAGACCAGCGGATAGTCCAGCGGCGGCACGTCGCGGTTCTCCTTCGGCGACAGCCCCTTCAAGAGGGCCTTGCGAGCATGGACCACGAACTGGCGCACCCCCGCCGCCGCGCAGAGGTCGACCAGCCGGAATAGGCTCTCCTCCGGGTCCTGGTCGTCGACGCCGATGCGGCACTTCACGGTGACCGGGACCTTCACCGCCGCGCCCATGGCGGCCATGCACTCGGCGACCAACTCGGGCTCCCGCATCAGGCAGGCGCCGAACCGCCCCGACTGCACTCGGTCCGATGGGCAGCCGACATTGAGGTTGATCTCGTCATAGCCCTCCGCCTCGCCGATCCGCGCGGCCTGCGCCAAGTCCGCCGGCTCCGACCCGCCCAGCTGCAACGCCACCGGATGCTCCCCCGCGTCGAACGCCAGCAGCCGCGCACGGTCGCCGTGCAGCACCGCGCCGGTGGTCAGCATCTCGGTATACAGCAGCGTGCGCGACGTCAGGCTCCGATGAAGGCTCCGGCAATGCCGGTCCGTCCAGTCCATCATTGGCGCTATACAAAGTAAATGATGATGCATTTTCAGTTAGTTAGTAAGATTCTTCAAAACGTTGGATGAGCGATTTCGCCGTCCGTTCCACGACGTTTTACGACGCAATTCGCTACTTTTCGACGCCTCACTGCACGGGATTCGCACGCTCAAATGGCCTCGATCCTCAGAGAAAGTCCGGAACCTGGCGGGTGCAGGTCCGCCGCAAGGGACGTTCGATCAGCGAAACCTTCGTCCGCCACGACGACGCGAAGAGACGGGGTGTCAATGCGGAGCGGCAAATCGACCGCGGCGAAACCCCGACCCTCTCGCGTATCGCCAAGCTCCAGTCATTTGCCGACCTGGTCGACCTGCACATCACCGACATGAAGGAAGTGGGTAAGCCGCCGGCCGATCGAAGCTAGCGACCCTGGAGATGCTCAAGCGGCGGCTCGGTAAGGAACATGACCGAGATCGACCGCGAGTGCATCGTCACGTTTGGCCGCGCCCTGTCCAAAGAGGGGGCGGGTCCGACGACCGTCGGGATCGACGTCGGGGTCATCGGCTTGGCGATCCAACACGCCGCGGCGGTCCATGGACTGCCGGTGACGGTCGAGCCGATTGACCTGGGGCGGATCGCGCTGAAGCGCCTCGGCCTCGTTGGGCGGAGCAACGAGCGGGATCGCCGGCCAACCGAGGACGAGTCGGCCAAGCTCATCCACCACTTCGACCCAATCCGCGCCAGATAATTCCCATGGGCAGGATCATCAAGCTCGCTGTGGCTGGCGCCATGCGCGCCTAGATCCCTTCACCAATGCACTTTGTAGAACGCGCACTTAGGTTGCTTCGCCGCCAGAGCCACCTCCGAATCCTGAGACGCGGAAAAAGCGCCGAGACGTCGCCGCCGGCGTCTCGGCCGGCGGCGCGCATTCAATCGGCCACTGCGGTCAGGCCGCGGCGGCGCAAGGCCTCCGCCGCGCACGACGCATCGCTGCTCCGACGCCGCCGAAGCCGACGATCACCAAGGCCCAGGTCGCCGGCTCGGGGACGGCGATGTCTGGTCGATGAAGTCGACGGAGCTCCATGTCGGCCGCGAACTCGCCGTACCGGCGGAAGTCCTCGTCACCGAGACGTTCGCCAGCGGACTGTTGTCGGAGGGCGTACTCCCGACGGTCGAGGATGCGCATCGCCGGCTACTCGCGCTCGACGCCGTCGTCATCCCTCGACGCGCGGCTGCGGTGGGCTACCTGATCGGCGGCCATCTCATCGAGGAACATCTCTTCGCTGGCCACTGGAAGGGTCTGGACCTTTCCGCATTCGACCTTCTCGCCCCGAACAAGCTCGGATTGCACTTGGACCGGGTGCCGCACGCGATCCTGTCCGACGACTTCGAGATCTTCGGCTTCGACCTAAAGGGCCGCCAGTTCCCCCCCGAACGGCGGCGTCAGACCGTCCGCGCCACTGGAACGGGACGCTGCGTCGGTGTCGCGCAGTGGATTCGGCTCGAGATGGACGAAGTCAGCGTCTACGAAAACAGACCCAGTTCATCGGCCGGCTCGAACGGCTGGATGCACGTCGTCTACCGCTTCGCCCGCGCTATCGAGGTCTCGCCGGGGGACTCGCTGGTTTTGGTGTTCAGTCACAACCGGGCCAACATCGCCGTCGGGCTCGGCGATGCCGCGGTTTCGCGCGCCGAGGCCTGAGACCAAGGGCCACCTCCGGGGCCGGTCACGCTGCGGTCAGCCTGCTTGCCTATGGTTGAGGCATCGGCGTCCATCACCCCTGAATCGCGTTCGTCGGGGGCCTTAGCACCTCGACCGCGGAGCGAGTCATGCCTCGCAACAGGTCCGCGTCCGGATTGGCCCGCGCCATGACGCGGATGCCGAGCATGGTTCCCAGCAGGAGCCGCGCAAGGTCGTCGCTGGATTGCGCCTTTGAGATCGCGCCGCAGGCCTGCCCCCGCGCGACCACCGACTGGAAGAGATCTTCCAGGCGATCGAACACTTCTATGATGACGGTTCGGAACTCCGGATCGTGCGGGGAGGTCTCAAGCCCCGTGTTGACCACGAGGCAACCTCGGCGCTGCGCATCGTCGATCGCGGTTCCGGCCATGGCCTCGAAGAAGCCCTGAATGGCTTCCAGCGGCGGGGCGTTGTTGAGCGACGCGGCGCAGGACGTGAGCGCCTGCGCGGCGTACCTATCGAGCACCCGCCGGTAGAGAGACCGCTTGTCGCCGAAGCCGTTGTAGAGGCTGGCGGCCGTCAGGCCCATGCGCTCGGCCAGCATTCGGGTGGAGGCGCCTTCGAAGCCGAAGCGCCAAAAACAATCGGTCGCCGCGTCCAGCGCGGTCTCCTCGTCAAATTTCCGCGGCCGCCCCATCCGAGAAAAATACATCTCCTGCGCACACACCGCAGCAATCGAAATTGCATTTTGGTGCGGTCGATCTAAAACAAGATCGATCGCGGTGCAAATTCATATCCGCCGCGCGTTGCCGGAGCCAAACATGTCGCATGTCGCACTTCACGTGTCCCTGAAGGCCAAGCCGGAGAAAGCCGACGACCTCGCCGCCTTCCTCGCAAGCGCCCAGCCCCTCGCGGAGGCCGAACCCGCGACGCTGACGTGGTATGCGGCAAGACTAGCTCCGGACCAGTTCGTGATCTTCGATACCTTCGCCGACGACCAGGGCCGCCAGGCGCACTTGCAAGGGCCCATCGCCGCGGCGCTCATGGCGCATGCGGGCGAGCTCTTGGCGCAGCCCCCCGAGATTCAATTCGCCGACGTCTTGGCCCGAAAGTAGGCGGTACCGCTAGCCGAGGTGCGGCCTTTCATCGATTTCGTACAGAAATCGCCGCGGAGGAGCGCACACGCTCTTCGGAGCGGGCGGCTGCATGGTGGTTATGGAGGAGGCCGGCGTGGGCCCCGACGTCGTGGCGTTTCGCAAGGCGGACGAAGGCCGCATGCACCGCGGCCACGATCTCTGGCTGGCGACCCTGAAATGGATTTCCGAGGGTCCCTGAGATCACGGCGACACGCCGTTCAGGACGTCACCATCCGCGTCGCGAAATTGCGCACGATGGGCGAGGTCTCCCCCCGACGATGCGCCAGCGCCAGCCGCGTGACCGGAGCCTCGCCAGCGATCGGACGATAGGCGACGCCGGTCACCACCAGCTGGCTCAGCGACGCCGGCACGATCGACACGCCCAGCTCAGCCGCCACCAAAGTGACGATCGAGGCCATGTGCGGCGCCGCCTGGCCCATGACCGGATCGAAACCCGCCTTGCGGCACGCGTCGATGACGCTGTCGTAGAGTGTCGGGCTGACCGGACGCGGAAACAACAGGAAAGGCTCCGTCCTGAGGTCCGCGAGCTCGATTTCCGTGCGCGCCGCGCAGGGATGGTTGGCCGGCAAGGCCGCCACCATCGGCTCCTCCGAGACCACCCGGACCTGGAGCGCTTCCGTCCCGGCTGCGTCCGGCCGCAGGAACGCCAGGTCCAGGGATCCATCCTGCAGGCCGGCGAGGAGACGCGTCGTGTTGGCCTCCTCCAAGGTGAGGTCGATGTCGGCGAAGGCGCGACGGAACGCGCGGATAGTCGCCGGCACGACCCGGTTGAACGCCGAAGACGCGGTGAAGCCGACCCGCAGCGATCCAGTCTCGCCGCGCGCCGCGCGCCGCGCCGCCTTCGCAGCGCGTTCCGCGAGGTCCGGCATCTCCTTTACCCCGGCCAGGAAGGCCTCGCCCGCGGGCGTCAGCTCCGCGCCGTGCGCCAGGCGGCGGAACAACGGGGCGCCGACCTCGAGCTCCAGGTCCTTGATCTGCTGGCTGAGCGGCGGCTGCCCGATCCCGACCTTGGCGGCGCCGCGCGTGAAGTGGCGCTCCTCGGCGACCGCCAGAAAATAACGGATGTGGCGCAGCTCCATGCGTCATCTCCAAAACCACTGAACTTCGCCAGTAACATATATTGGAAGTCTTGTTCGTCGGCGTCCACCTTTGGCTGGAAGGCCGGCCACCCCGCAAAATCCAAGGCGACCCTCACGGCGCAAGCCCGCGCCGATCCCCGACCCAGGAGACTTCCCATGACTTCGACCGCCATCGCCCCGACCATCACCGCCGACCGCGTTCGCGACATCTTCAAGGGCCTGGAAAACGGCGACGGCGCCGGCTTCTTCGCCCACGTGTCCGACGACGTCGATTGGACCGTGATGGGCACCCATCCGCTGGCCGGCCGCTACCTGAGCAAGGCGGCCTTCATCGCGGGCACCTTCGCCAAGCTGGCCAAGGTCCTTCCGCAAGGCGCGCAGCTCCATGTCGAGAATCTGGTCGTCCAGGACGACGTGGCGGTGGTCGAGCTGCATTCGCTCGCCACGGCGAAGAACGGCCTGCGGTTCGACAATCGGTACTGCTGGGTCGTCTATTTCAAGACCGGCGTGATCGTCCGCGTCCGCGCCTACCTCGACTCCGCCATGGTCGCCCGGCTGTTCGAAGAGAACCCGATCGGCTGAACCGCCCTTCTGTTCTGGACACACCAGGCCGCCGGCGCGGATCGGCGGCCTCAGAAGGAGGTTAGATCGTGACGTCCCACATCCAGACCCTGCGCGCGCTACTGCGCGACGAGAAAGGCGTCCTGCTGCCCGGGGCGGCCGACGCGCTCACCGCCCGCATCGTCGAGGACCTCGGCTTCAAGGCCGTCTACCTGACGGGCGCGGGCCTCACCAACACGCACCTGGGCTTGCCGGACCTCGGGTTCATGGACCTGAGCCAGGTCACCGAACATGTCCTGGCCATTCGCGGCGTCGTCGAACTGCCGCTGATTGTCGATATCGACACCGGCTTCGGCAACGCCATCAACGTGGCGCACACGGTCCGCACCCTGGAGCAGGCCGGCGCCTCCGCCGTACAACTGGAAGACCAGCACGCGCCCAAACGCTGCGGCCACTTCCAGGGCAAGGAACTGATTTCCACCGAGGAGATGGTCGGCAAGATCGCCGCCGCGGCCGACGCCCGGCGTCAGGACATGGTGATCATCGCCCGCACGGACGCCATCGCGGTCGAAGGCTTCGAGGCGGCCATCGACCGCGCCGGCCGTTACATCGCAGCCGGCGCCGACATGACCTTCGTCGAGGCGCCGGAGACTCTGGAGGATCTCAGGGCGGTCCCCGGGCGCCTGACCGCGCCGCAGATGCTGAACATGGTGCTAGGCGGCAAGACCCCGATCGTCGACGCCGCGGCGGCGGGGGAGATGGGTTTCGGGCTCGTGCTCTACGCCAATGCGGCGTTGCAGGCGGCGATCCACGGCATTCAGACGGCGTTGAAAGAGCTCAAGCAGACCGGCGCGCTCAGCGAGCGCTCCGTCACCTCCTTCGCCGAGCGGCAAAGGCTGGTGGGCCAGGCCGCGTTCGACGCCCTGGAGGTGCGCTACGCCGCCGGCGCGCCGACGCACGCTTAGGCCGATCCGGCCGAGGAATTGAGCGGCTCGCGGAGCCGCAGATGGTGATGGAGACAAACCAATGATCAATCGCAGAACCCTTGGGGTGGGCCTGGCGGCCGGCGCCGTGGCCATGGCCGCCGGCCGGGCGGCCCGCGCCGCCGCGCCGGTAGCGGCCCGCAACATCGTCCTGGTGCATGGCCTGTTCGCCGACGGGTCGAGCTGGTCTGAGGTTATCCCACGCCTGCAGGCGGCGGGCCTCAACGTCACCTCGGTGCAGAATCCGCTGACCACCCTCGACGAGGCGGTGGCCTCCGCCAGGCGGGTGCTGGCGCGCCAGGACGGGCCGACCGTTCTCGTGGGGCACTCGTTCTCCGGCATGATCGTCACCGAGGCCGGCGTGGCCCCGAACGTCTCCGCCCTGGTCTATGTGGCGGCCCGCGCCCCGGACGCCGGCGAAGACTACACTGCGCTTGCAGCACGCTTTCCAGCGCCGCCGGCCTCGGCCGGCATCGTCTTCGACGGCGATGAAGGTCGTCTCAGCCAGGCCGCGTTCCTGCGCGACTTCGCGGGCGACCTTCCGCCGGCCAAGGCCCTGGCCCTCTATGCGGTGCAGGAGCCGTTCCACCGGGCCCTGCTGACCGGCAAGACCACGCAAGCCGCCTGGCGCTCGAAGCCGAGCTTCTATGCCGTGTCCACGGAAGACCGGACGATCAATCCCGACCTCGAGCGCTTCATGGCCAAGCGGATGGGCGCCAAGACGGTGGAGATCAAGTCCAGCCATCTGTCGCTGATCTCCCATCCGCAGGAGGTGACCGACCTGATCCTGGCCGCGGCCGGAACCCCATGAAGGCCACGGCCGCGTCTCTCCGAGGAGGCAGACTGTCGTGATCGAAGCACGTGCCCTCGCCTCCCGTGAGAACGGCAAGCGTGGCGGCCGACCGCGGCGAAGCGCGGATAGTCGAGATGGCAAACAAACCCCGCAAACGAGGCTCCAAGATCCTCGCCTCATGGACACACCCTCGATAACGGCGACGAGCGTCGCCGGATCCTAACCCTTAGAACTCCACCGCGAGCGCGACCGTGCTGTGGGCGTCCCCAGGCGTGTCCGGGGTGGCCAGTCGCCGCCCGAACGCGGATTGCAGTTTGAGGCCATCGTGGAAGGTCCAGGCGGCGCCGAAATTGATCTCGGTCTCGCCTCGGGAGGGTCGGCGCATCGGCAGGTCGTTGGCCCATTCAACGCCCAGGGTGAGATGCTCGGTCATGGCTCTCTCGATCAGAACGCTGACCGGCGCATGGTCCTCCGGCGTCTTGAAGCCGACCCGCTCAAAGCCTAGTTGCCCTGACACACGCCAAGGGCCGTAGCCCTTGCTGACCAGAAGCGGAAGCTCGACCGCGATCCGCCCCTCGCTCAGCCGCCGTCCGCCAGTGGGAAAGGTGAGGTTGGGCTCGAACGCCACAGCCGGCCGGTCGTCGGTTTCGGGAAGCGCCAGGTACTTCAACGCGACCTCGGTGTCTCCAAACCCGGATGCGCGCCGATCGTCACGACGCGCCTCTGCGAACCGCGGGACCAGGGTCAGCTCCCAGGCCGGCGCGAGCGGCACGGCCAGGTCGAAGCCGAGGGTGCTGAAGAGGGCGCTGTCATGCCCGGCGACCCTGACGAAGGTCGAGAGCTCCAGCTTGTCGGCGATGTCGGTGTCGGTGGTCACATAGGGCGGCGCCTCCGCGTGGGCGGGCGCCGCGGCGATCGCACCGCAAACCATTGCGGCGGCAAGGATCAGGTGGCGATCCATCGCTCAGGCGGCCTCGGCCTGGCCAAGTTCGCGACCGGTGCGGATTGCGAGGAGCGTGCCGTAGAGCGACGTGACATTGATGGGCTTGGCCAAGTGCGCATCCATGCCCGCCGCCAGATATTCGGCCACCTGGTGTTTCATGACGTTGGCTGAGAGGGCGACGATGGCGATGCGCCCAGGGCCGATCTGCGCCTCGCGCCGCCGAATCTCCTGGGTGGCCGCCACTCCGTCCATCTCAGGCATCTGGACATCCATCAGGATCAGATCGAACGGCTCCTGCGCCCAGGCCTCAACCGCCAGTCTCCCGTTTTCGACGACGACCGGCTGCACGCCCAGGGAATGCAGCACGGTTTTCAGCACGAGCTGGTTGGTGGCGTTGTCTTCCGCCGCCAAGACCCGCAAACCCTCCAGGCTCGTCTCCGGCGTTTCGTCGGCGGTCGGCGGCGCGCGCAGGGAAAAGACCGGCCCCAGCCACGGCAGCGGCAGCTGGACGCAGAAAGTCGTTCCCTCACCCAGACGGCTCTCGACGGAGATCGCACCACCCATCAGTTCCACGATCTGCTTGCAGATGGTCAAACCAAGGCCGGTGCCGCCGAAGCGCCGCGTCATGGAGTTGTCGGCCTGGACGAACTTGTCGAAGAGTGTCGCCAGGGCTTCGTCAGCTATGCCGATCCCGGTGTCTTCGATCCTGATGCTGAGGTCTCTCCCCGCTGCCGAGGGAGCGCTTTCGATATTGACGCGCACTTCGCCTTCGCTGGTGAATTTCAAGGCGTTGGAGATCAGGTTGTAGAGGACCTGACGCACGCGCACGGAATCTCCCCGCCAGAGGCCTGCGGCCTGCTCGTCGATCGTCATCGAGAACGAAACGCCGCTGGCGTTGGCGATCGACGTGAAGGTCGCGTAGGCGCCTTGCGCGACCTCGACGATGTCGAAGGGCGCGGCCTCGAGAACCATGCGGCCGGCCTCGATCTTTGAGAGGTCCAGGAGATCGTTCAGCACCGAGAGCAACGTCGCCCCGGACTTCTGGATGACGTCGAGTTGCTCAACCTGCCTCGGGTTCAACTCCGAGGCCGCTAAGACCTGCGCCATGCCCAGCACGCCGTTCAGCGGTGTGCGGATCTCATGGCTCATATTGGCGAGGAACTGCGACTTCACGAGATTGGCCTCCTGGGCCGCGTCCCGGGCGGACGTCAGGTCGCACATCGTCCGCCGAAGTTCGCCGTCATAGGCCTCGAGTTCGCCGAGCAAGGCGTTGAATCCGCGCGTCAGGTGGCCCAGCTCGTCATTGGATCGTGGATGTACGCGCAGAGAGAAGTCCTTGGTGCGACCGATCCGGTTGATGGCTTCACTGAGGTCGCTCAAAGGGCCCAGCATGCCCCGCACGATCACTCGTGCTGCGAGTCCGGCCAGGGTGGCGCTGAACAGCGCCAAGCCGAGGGCAGACGGGATGTTACGGCTAAGCGATCGCTCGATGCCGGCCTCGCTGGCGATCATCACCAACTCGCCAACCCTATGGCCGTCGAGGATAGCGGGCTGATTGATCTCGAGACCGCGGGAGCTGAAGGCCGATCGCGCGCCACCGCTCGGCTTGAGACGGAATTCGCGGTGGCCCGCGCGCGCGAAATCCAGGCGCTGTCCGCTCAAGGATACATAGCTGGCGGCCATGGCCTGATCGTCATTCTCGAAGATCGCGTGCGCCCTGGCGGCGGCGTGGCTATCGCTGCGTTCGACGGCTAGGGCCGCCACCGCGGCGAGGCTGCTCGCGTCGCCCAGCTGGTCGCGCACCAGATCGGCCCGGTCCGCCGACCAATCCTGCCATTGGAAAAGGGCGAAGGTCAGTGCAAGGGCGCCCACAGTTGCGGTGACACAGAGCGCGATGATCTTTATAGAAAGCGAATAATGACGCGTGGAAAGCCGTACTCGAATAATGTGAAAGTACGTAATCGCGGATGTACGAAATATCGTTGCCGGTATCATGAGTGTGATCCGATAGATGTTTGACGGTTCGGTCCCCATCATGAAATGAACTTGAGCAAAATCGATTAACACCGCGCATCAGTAGATATACCTAGGTATATAAGCGAACAGCCGGTGGGCGCGTTTGGCGTCGGCGGCCCTCCGGGCCCTCGTCCTCGCCGCCGGCGCCAGCGGGAGCCGCTTCGGGCCAGAAGGCTCCAAGATCCTCGCCTGTCCCGCGATAACCGCGGGACCGCCTGATTGGGCCGCGCGCACGGACGCGCCGGTCGACCGAAACCCGCCCACGAGAAACAGCTAGCGACCGCGACCGGGCGTTAGCGGTTCCACGCCGGCGGCCAGCGCGATGCGCACGGCGGTCGACAAGCTGCGGGCGTCGAGCTTTTCCATCACATTGGCTCGGTAGATCTCGACGGTCCGGACGCTGATATCGAACTCGTAGGCGATGAGCTTGTTCTGCAGGCCCGCAAGCAGCCCCTGCATTACCTGCATTTCCCGCGTCGTGAGCTTGGCGATTCGCGTCTGGGCGTCGGCTGTCGCCGCCCTGTCTTCGGTGGTCGCCTCCAGCTTGGTGAAGGCGTCGGCCACGCCAGCCAGCAGCACATCGTTCACGTAGGGCTTTTCCAGGAACTCGAAAGCGCCGTTCTTCATCGCCTGCACGGCGATGGAGATATCGCCCTGCCCGGTCAGGACAATCACCGGAAAGCCGACGCCCCGCGCCGCCAGCCGGCGCTGCACCTCCAGCCCATCGATCTGCGGCATATGGATATCGAGCAGGATGCAGGCCGGCACATCGAAGTCCGCCTTCTCAAGGAACTCCGCCCCCGACGGATGGGTGAAGACGCTGAAACCAGCGCTTTCCAGCAGGAGCGCCGCCGATTCCCGAACATCGTCGTCATCGTCCACAACATGGACCGTACGCCGGCTAGGCATGCCGGAGCTCCTTCTTGGCCAAGGGAATGGTGAACCGGAAATCGGCGCCGCCGCTTGTGGTCTCTTCGAGCCACATCTGCCCGCCGTGCGCCTCGACGATACGGCGGCAGATCGAAAGTCCGACGCCCATGCCATCGGTCTTGGTCGACTGGAACGGCGAAAACAATCGCTCCGCCAGTTGCGGAGCGACGCCCGGTCCGGTGTCGCGCACAGCGATCTCCACCATACCCCGCCGGACAATCGTCCCGACCGTTAAGATGTGGGGCGTCGGAGCTTCGCGCATCGCCTCATTGGCGTTGCGGATCAGGTTCACAAGAATCTGCTGGACTTGAATCTTGTCCGCCAGGACCGAACCGGCTTTCGGCGACAGCTCTAGCCGCACCTCGATCTGCTCGGCCTTGGCTGCCGGCACGGCGAGGGCCACGGAGTCCTCGATCAGCGGCGCAAGCTGCTCGATCCGGGCGTCAGCCTCGCCCCGCGCGATGAAATCGCGCAACCGGCGCACGATCTCGCCGGCCCGAACGGCCTGGCCCTCCGCATGGTTGGCGGCGCGGACGACACGGGCCCGGCCGACCTCGTCCAACGCCTTGCCCCCATCGCCGAGCATGAGCTTAAGTGCGCCTACCGAGTTGCCGATGGCGGTCAGCGGCTGGTTGAGCTCGTGGGCCAGGCCGGCCGCCATCTCGCCCATGGCGCTGAGCCGCGACACGTGAGCCAGTTCCGAGCGGACCTGTGAGAGATGATCGCCGCGGCGGGCGAACTCCTCCTGGGCAAGCCGTTCCTCAGTGACGTCGCGATAGACGGTGATCGTGCGCTCGTGGACACCGATCGCCGAGTAGAAGAACCGTCTCACGCCGTGCAGATGGCGCTTCGCACCGTCGGGTCTGCGGATGGTCACGTCGTCGATGACATAGGGACGTCGCTCGGCGACCGCGGCGTCGGCGACGCGCATGACCTCATCAAGGTTCTCCACGATCATGTGGCTGCGGATTCGGGACAACGATCCATTCATCTCGCCGGATTTCACACCGAAGATTCGCTCCAGACCTTCGTCGGCGATGAGTTGGTCGGCCTGGATGTCGCTGTCGCCGATGCCGAGATCGTAGCCGCTTACAGCAAGAGCCAAGCGCTCCTGGCTCTCCCTGAGGGACGCTTCGGCCAACTTCAGGTCGGTGATGTCGCTGATGGTGCCGACAACACGGTCCTCGTCGTCCTCGCCTCCCTTCTGGAGCACCCATTGCAGGGCCACCCAGCGGGTGTCACCGGACTTGGTCCAGTGCTGGATTTCTCCGCGCCACTCGCCGTGCTCACGGATTGCGGCACGCGTCGCCTGGCGGACCGCGGCGCCCTCAACGTTAAGGAACTCGCCAGGCCGGCGGCCAAGCACCTCGGCCGAGGTCCAACCGTAGAGCGCTTCACAGGCCGGCGGCCAGTGCTGCAGCCGCCCGTGACCATCCACGATCATCACCGTCGATTGTTCGAGCGCGCTCGCGAGGCTGTCGCGCCGGCTGCGCTCGCGCCCGAGCGTCCGCGCCGCCCAGAACGCCAGGAACAACAGCGTGCAGGCACTGAAGACGATGATCAGCATCATCCGAACGTCGGGACCATATGCCCCCAGGCGAACTCCCAGATTGGCCGCCGCAGCGATGGCGATCGGGACCAGCGCGATGGGAGCCATCAGGCGCGCGATCCGACCCTGCTCCCCGCCGCCGGCGATGACGCGGACCCAGCCGGTGTCACGCATCAGGATCAAGACCCCGATGCAGAGCGCGCCGACGCCCACAGTCGTGTTCAGCGCGATGCGGAGATCCTGGTGCAGGACCGACAGACGCGAGGAATCCTGCAGAAGATAGGGAAGCAGCGACAGGCTGGAGACCAGGGCCCCGACGCTGGCGGCGCCGACGGCGATCAAGCGTTGTCTGGAGGAGCGCGCGCCGGTTCCCAGCAGCGACGCCGCGAAGAGCGCGATCACCAGGCTGGTGATGATACTGGGACGGCCCGGCCAAAGCGGTGCAGGTCGTTCCACCAGGACCCGGTCGGGGAAGAACGCTAGATCCATCGGTAGCGCCCGGTGGGTCGCATCGGCCCATAGCCACACCGCACAGGCCGCCAGCAGCAGGCCCCCGGCCAGGATCGGCGGCCACCGGCGGCCGGTGGCCGCCGACACCAGCCCCGCAGCGCCCGCCGTCAGGGCAAAGGCGGTAGTCGGCCACAGGGCGACGGAGCCCGCCACCACCGAGATCAGGAAGATGCTGCCGACCGCCCAACCAGCCATGGCGGCCAGCGCGATGGCGGCGACACCGATCGCGATAAAGACCGTTATTCGCTCCGGTTTCCGCAACTTTGTCGCGAACATCAAGTCAAGCGCTCCCCCGAGCTTCCTTGTCAGGAAGCATCAGGCCACGACGACGAGAGGTAGGCTACTGCGAATATTGACGCAGTTTTGGTATCAAAATGCCATAAAGGTCCGCACGACGCCCTGGACAACTTTGTACTCGAGGAGCGGCGGAGATCGACACTTAATCTCCATCCCAGATCGGGTGGCTTGGTAGCTCCGTAGAATCCCTGGGTGGGCTCTATTCATCGGAGGCCTAGAGTCGCACCTGCTCGCTGGAACGCGTTCGTCCCCCACCAGCGCGCGGCGAGCAGGCGGTTCCATGGAAGAGTCCAAGGCCATCGTTGTCGTCCAAGACCCAGTCCTGGCGTCATCCCTGGAACTCGCTTTGCTCGCTGCAGGGGTCACACCCGTTCTTTGCGACGCCAACCAGGAGGTGGATTCCCTCCCCCTGTCCGACGCAACGATCCTGATCGTCGGTCCCAAGGCGCTCGCCGCAGGAGCTACGGACTTTGTGGACACGGTGCGAACCTGCGGCTGGGTCGGATTGATCATCTTGATCACCGGCGATTGCCGCAAGTTGCGAGGGGTCTTCAAGGGCGCCTATCGCGTCGCCGTCCTCGAAATGCCCTTTGTCGCCGCCGACCTGATCGCCGCGATCAAACGCGAATGATCCCGCGCAAATGCGATGTCCGCTGCGCCTCGAGCGCGACCAACAGCGAGGCTCTCCACACCCTGATCCCATGCATGCGTGCAGCGGCCCCGCTTAGAAAGGGGCCATCAGACTGCGAAGAGAAGCGTGACCCGCGTGCCGACCGCCGGCCATCAAGCCACAAGGAGCTTGACCCTCATGCCCGATTAGAGAAGCGGACGTTGGCTCACCGACGCATTGCGGACGTTGTGCCGACGTATCAGGCTTGGACCGGCGGGCGCCGCTTGCGCCAGTCCGTGGCCTGCTCATAGGCGTAGGCGATACGGCAGAGCATCGCCTCGTTCAGGCGGCGGCCCGTGAGCTGGAGGCTGTAGGGCAGTCCGTCGGCCGAGACGCCACACGGCACGCAGATGGCCGGCACGCCGGCGAGGTCCATGGGCATCATGAATTCCGCGCTGCGCGGCTGGGCTGCGCTCCAGGCTTGGTGATAGGGGCCCATGGGGCCAGTCTGCAGGGCGTGGGTGATCGGCCAGGCCGGACCGTCGCTGGCCGGGCCCGCCATGGCGTCGACGTCAGCCAGAAGGTCCTCCATCCGGGCGCTCAGCGCCGCGCGCTGGCCCCGCGCCGCCGCCAGTTGCTCCGGCGTCACCGCCGCCCCGCCGGCCAGGAACTCGCGCAGGTAGGGCCCGTACTCCGCCGCCCTGGCAGGATAGGTCTGCGCATGGGCGGCCGCCATCTCTGCGCCGCAGATCGCGCTCCAGGTCCGGGGGACGTCGGAGAGATCGGGCATGCGCACATCGACGATTCGGGCGCCCTGGTCCGCCAGAACCTTGAACGCCACCTCAAGAGCCCGCGCCTCGCCGGCGTCAATGCCCCTGAACGCATAGTCTCGGTCCAAGCCGATGCGTAGGCCCCGCACCCCGCCCGCCAACGCCTTCACCGCGTTTGCCGGCGGCGCCGCGAGCGAGGTCGCGTCGTGCGGATCGTGCCCGGCCATCGCGTCGAACAGCGTCGCCACATCCGCCACCTCGCGCGCCATCGGCCCCACGTGGTCCAGC
Source organism: Caulobacteraceae bacterium (assembly GCA_036488995.1). GTDB lineage: Bacteria > Pseudomonadota > Alphaproteobacteria > Caulobacterales > Caulobacteraceae > Acaudatibacter. The sequence continues at coordinate 18,708 of DASXGQ010000159.1, read as the reverse complement.
GACGCGGCCATCTCCATCACGCCGTATCGGCTCACTCGCCCATAGGTGGGCTTCAGGCCGACGACCCCATCGGCCGACGAGGGCATGCGGATGGACCCGCCCGTGTCGGTGCCCACCGCACCGAAGCAGAGCCCCGCGGCCACGGCGACGCCCGAGCCACTGGACGACATCCCCGGCCACCGGTCGTGGTTCCAGGGGTTGAGCGGCACGTCCATGGTCGGGTTGTAGCCGGCCGCCGCGCCTTCCGAGAGGTTCAGCTTGCCCAGCACCACGGCGCCTGCCTGCCGCAGCCGGCTCACCACGGTGGCGTCTTCCCGCGGCACGAAATCACGGCGCACCGCCAAGCCGCCCATGGTGCGCACGCCCCGGGTCCAGCAGAGGTCCTTGATCCCGATCGGCATACCGTGCAGCGGCCCGCGGTAGCGTCCGGCGGCGATCTCGCGAGTTGCAGCCTCGGCATCGGCCAGCGCGCTGTCGGCCATCACCGTGGCGTAGCTCTTCAGGGTCGGATCGGCCGCCGAGATGCGTGAAAGCATGTCGCGAGTGAGATCGACCGGGGATAGCTCCCGGGCCGCGATGTGCCGCGCCGTCTCGCGCAAGCTGAGGTAGGGGTCGAATGGCGCCGACGCATGGCTGACCAGGGGCGAGAAGGTTACAACCGCTGCTGCGCCGACGACCTCGCGACGCGAAAGATTCGTCGACCTCTTTGACATTTCACGTTCCCCGCCCACCGCACAGTGGAGCCGCAATGGAACGAGTGCAATGCGGATACGCCAAGCATCTCGGTGGCTTGCAAACGGCGGTTCAGCGCCAAGTGCGGAACTTCGGACCGTTCCGGCTTGCGGACGTTGGTGGCGCCGACACGAAGGTCCGGACTAGGAGCTGCAGCCGAAGCCCGCCTCCGATCCATTGCCGAATTCTGACGCGCGCTCCTCGCGGCCCGTGAACCTCGACCTCCGCTTGTTCTCTCGCGGCGCGCCTGCCAAGGTCGTTGGGATGCGGGGAAGCGCCATCATTGTTGGTATGGCGTCCTTGTGGGCCCTGGTCGCCGCCACCATCGCGCACGCGCAGCCATTCACCGCCGGCGAGCGTCACCTGACAGCCACCGCGCCGGCGGCGGCGCTCCGGAACAGGGGCGACGCCAGCTTACGGATTACGCTCTGGTACCCGGCCACCGCGCGCGAGACGCAGGCGATCGTCGGGCCCGTGGGCTCGCCGATATTCATTCTAGGCGCGGTGGCGCGGGACGCGCCGTTCGCCGACATCGAGAAGCGCCCGGTCGTTCTTCTGTCGCACGGCCTGGGGGGCTCAGCGCGGCAATTGACCTGGCTAGGTTCGGCCTTGGCCCGTCGCGGCTATGTCGCCATCGCCGTGGATCATCCGGGCGAGAACAGCATCGATGGTATCTCCGACGTCGGCGCGTACACGCCGTGGGCCCGGGCCGGGGATCTGAGCGCGGCGCTCGACGCAGTGCTGAGCCGTCCCGATCTTGCAAGCCACGCCGATAGCGCGCGCGTCGGCGTGGCGGGCTTTGCGCTGGGCGCGTACGCTGCGCTGCTGGAGGCCGGCGCACGCAGCCGATTTGCGAACCTCACGGCCTTCTGCGCCGGGCCCCGCCGCGACGCCATGTGCGACAAGCAGCTCGAGTATCCGTTCGACGACCGCGAGCGGCGCGAGGTCCTTGCACGCCCCGCCTTGCGTGAACTTGTGGCGCGGGAAAACGCCACGATGCGAGATCGGCGTATCCGCGCCCTCTTCCTGATCGGCCCGGCTTTCATGCAGGCGTTGGCGGCTCCCAGCTTGAAGCGCCTCGATCTTCCGGTCGGCATCGTGTTCGGCGACGCCGATCCGATCGCGCCCGTCGCCACGAACGGCGCAGTCGCCGCACGGCTCATTCCTGGAGCGACCACCCAGGTCCTCCGCGGCGTGGGCCACTACGAGTTCATCTCCGAATGCGGGCCCGGCGGCCCGAGGGTCGTCGGGCCGTTATGCACCGACGGGCCGGAATCGTCCCGCGCGGACGCCCATGCGAAGACGGAGGGGGCTGCGATCGCCTTCTTCGACGCGACCCTCGGCGTCCGCTGAGCCTTCGGTCCGCAACCCACCCATCTCCGCCAGTCAGGCGGGTGAGCGGGGCGCCGGGACCGTGTTGCGCCATAACCGGTCTTTGGTTCGCTGCCGAAAACGTGACGTTCAGCGCTTCACCACAAAGGGAAAATCTACCCTGGCTGACCTTCCGCCGATCTGTGTTACCCAAGCGCCAGAGCGAGCAATCCGCTGGGGGGCGGCATGGAAATCCACAAGCCGAAGCCCTGGCACGGCTGGCGCGAGTTCCTGAAGGAATACGGCATCATCGTCTTGGGCGTGCTGACGGCGCTCGCCGGCGAACAGACGGTCGAATGGCTGCACTGGCGCGAAGTGGTCGCCGCGACGCGCGAGGCGCTGAACCGCGAACTGGCCTTCGATCAGAGCGTCTTCCAGACCCGGGTCGACCAGGCGCCGTGCATGGCCCGGCGGCTGTCCGAGCTGGAAACAGCTTTCGAACAGCACGCCGCTGGAAGGCCGCTTCTGTTGAAGCGGGCGTTCGGGCAACCGGACACGCCGCACCTGCGGACCTCGGTCTGGGAGACCGCGATCGCGGACCAGAGCGCGTCGCACATGCCGCTGGAGGTCAAACTGCGCTACGCCGGCGCCTACGAGACGATCTATTGGCTTCGGGAGAGGGCGACCGAGGAAAGGCAAGCCTGGACCCATCTCAATCAGCTCGATGATCAGAAGGTGATGATCGATCAGGACTGGGCGGCGCTTCACCAGTGGAAAGCCCACGCCCAGGCGCTCGCGCAGAAGGTCGACGACGCCATCCTGCCCTATTCGGACGGCGGCGCGAGCCACCAGCTGTTCCTGGATCGAACCGCGGGCTTGGGTGTGAAGGCGCAACCCTTCAAGCTGCCCGGCGGCGCGCAGACGCGCGTGCAGGCCAGGGTCGACAGCTTCTGCCAGCCTCTGCTTTGAGCGTCCGCGCGGAGCCCTGAATCCCACCCATTGTTGGCTTGGCAGAGTCCGGTTATCCAAGCTCCAGCGTACGATACTGGAGGTCCAGGGCATGGGAGGCGGACGAACGTCAACCTCGGGATACGCGCCGCTTCTGCTCCGCGTTCTCCTCGGGCTCCTCTTCATCGCCCACCTCTATTGGAAGTTCGCCGTCCTGCCCGGTGGACTGTCGGCGTGGTGGGGAGGACTCATCAAAGCGGGCTATCCCGCTTTTGTGCCCGCCTATGTCCTTTCAGCGGAACTCGTCGGCGCCGCCTTTTTCATTCCGGGTATTCTTGCAAGATATGCGGCGCTCTATGCGATGCCGATGATGCTCGGCGCCGCCCAGTTTTGGCTCGTGCGAAAAGGGTTCTACTTCACCCAAGGCGGCGCGGAGCTGCCTTTGGTTTGGCTGGCTTTGCTGGCCATTCAGGTCGTCGTTGGTGACGGCCCCCACGTCCTCCTGGCGTCTCCTCGCCCCAATCGCTTCCTGGCGTTGCGCCGAGTCGGGCGGCGAGCAGCCGAAACCTAGGTCCGCCAGCCACCCTCTGCCGTCCTGGGCGAGGTCTGTTTCATCGATCGACGGGGCGCGCGCAGCCGAGCGGCTGCTCGGCGCCAGGAACGGACCTTGGGGCCGCTCCGTAGATCGGACCTTTGGCGTCGATGCCGTAGTCGCGCTTACACCTTTCGGCGGTTGATCCGCGGATCGAGTCCGGCGCCCAATTAGCGCGCTACACCATCGGGCGCCCCGTCAAAGCGGGCGCGGGCGGCATGGATGTCGGAATAGCGATGGTCGGCCCAGTCGATGAGGTTCGCCATCGGCTCCAGCAGGGATTGGCCGAGCGGGGCCAGACGATATTCGACGCTCGGCGGCTTGGTCGGAAAGACATGGCGGGTGATCAGTCCGTCGCGCTCCAGATCGCGCAGCGTCTGGGTGAGCATGCGCTTGGAGATATCGCGGATCGCGCGGTGAAGCTCGCTGAAGCGCTGCGGTCGCGTCGCCAGCGTCATGATCATGAGGATGCTCCATTTGTCCCCGATGCGGTCGAGCACGTCGCGCACCGGGCAGTGCACCGGGCCCGCGGACTGGGCGTCGTCCGATTGATATCGGCTGAAGCGCTCGATCGCGCTCAATGCCGTGCTCATGCGGGTTCCTCTCGCCTCTCCTGGTAACAAAAAACTGCCTCCTTACGGCCGTGGAACAAGGTCTTTATATGAGACCTGACCTCGAAAATAGACCCCATGAGGCAGGAGACTACGCATGTTTTTAGTGATGGGAATTACGGGAAAAGTTGGCGGCGCGACGGCGCGACATCTGCTGGCGCACGGCAAGCAGGTCCGCGCGCTGGTCCGGGACCGCACGAAGGCGGCAAGCTGGGCGGACCAGGGCGTCGAACTGGTCGACGGCGACTGGAACGATGCGGCCGCCATCGCCCGCGCGCTCAAGGGCGTCGACGGGGCCTTTGTCATGTTGCCGACCGTCTGGGCGCCCTCGCCGGATTTCAGGGAAGCCAAGGGCGTCATCGCCAACTACGTCGAGGCGCTCGCCAAGGCGCCGCCGCCGCGCGTCGTCGCGCTCTCGTCGATGGGCGCGAACAGAACCAGCGGGCTGGGGATGATCACGGCCCTGTCGCTGCTGGAGCAGGGCTTTGGCGGCCTGACATTGCCCATCGCCTATGTGCGGGCCGGCGGGTTTTTCGAGAACTTCCTCTACGGCCTGCACGTCGCCCAAGGCGGTACGCTGCCCGTCTACTACGATCCGACAAACCGGAAATCGACGATGGTCGCGACCGAGGATATCGGCGCGCAGGTCGCGACGCTTCTGAGCGGGCCGGCGTGGTCGGGGCGTCGGGTCATCGAACTCGGCTCGATGGTGAGCGCCGATGACGTCGCTGCGCAATTGGGGGACGTCATAAAGCTCGACGTCAAAGCCTTCGCCGTCCCCCGGGCCGGGTGGCCGGCGGCCTTCGAGCAAATGGGCGTTCCGAAGGGCCAGACCGGAGCGGCCGAAGCGATGTTCGAGGCTGTCAACGCCGGATGGATGGATCTCGGGGTCGCGGGTACGGAGCACGTCGCAGGCACGACGTCCGCCCGCGAAGTTTTCGCGGCGGCCCGCAACGCCACGGCGTAGGTCCGCGCAGCGGGGACCGGCCGGCGCCCGACCGGGCCCCCGTCGCGGTAGCCGGCTTGGTCGATTGATTTGCACGCTTGCCGGCGATTGGCTTTCCGAAGGTTGATCCCCAACAACCAACCGCCGCGATTCACCCGTATTCGCGAAGCCTTGCGTTGGCGACGCAAGGCGTTGCGCCCCCGTGACCTGGTAAAGTCGGAGAGGAAAGGCTCATGCGAAAGTCGGTTTTGGCGATGACGGCGGTCCTGACCCTCGTGGCGGCTGGCGCGCGCGCGCAGGCCCTGCCGCCACCTCCATCCTTGACGGAAAGTCCCTGGGACGGAGATTGGGTGCTCAGCCAGACGCGAAACACCGCGGAGATCAAGGCCGCCGCCGCAGCGGGCTACCGCTTTCATGTCCAGTCCGACGGGAGCCTGCGCTGGGAGATCCCCTCTCTTCAGGAAATCGTGCAAGGCAGCACGAATGGTCAGCCAATGGCCATCCACCGGCCGCACCCGACGGCGTTGACGCTCTCTGTCACGGCGGAAGGACCGTATGTGCTCACCTATGTGGTCCGCCGAGCCGGCAACCCCGAGGGACAGGGACGCATGACCCTCGTGGACCAGGGCAAGGCCTGGGTCGACATCTCACAACCGGCCGGACGCCCCGACCTGGCGGGCGCTATCGTCTATGTTCGGCCCGACGCCGCCAATCGATAGGCCATTGGGAAGATGGCCGCGCGTAGAACTGATGGGAGCCTCGCGGACTCAGGCGGACGCGGCTCCGGCTGGGCCGAAAATCGCGCCGGCCGCGAATGCGCCAGCAGCGGAAGTTGGCTTCGGACCCAAAGCTGACGCTCGACGCCTAGACCGTCGAGGGAGCTACGACGGGCCGACAATGATGTGGTCACGCCGCAGGTGACCGTAGGCAAGCTTGAACTTCGTTGGTGAAGAAACGTCGGATTCTGCCGCGATCTGGGCATTCTATCGACCATTAGCAGGACGATTCAGGAGCAGACCAAACGGGCCATTATCGGGCGGTTGCCAGCTTGATTTTCGCCTGTTCCGCGTCCCATGGGCGTCGCGCAGGAAATCGCCGCCGATCACCCCTCCCTCTCCATGGCGCGGCGCAAGCCTCGCCGAAGCGCTATTTGCGTTGTCGGACGCGGCTTTCTAAGGCCCGCCTCGATCAGAACGACCGTGCGCTCCGCGAGGCCAGCGAGTTGAGCAAATGCATAGATTGAGAGTCCCAGGGCGATTCGCCTCGCCCGCCAGTCTTCCGGCTCCACGTCCGATCCCTCTTCACCGCAACGAAAATCAGCAGGGACCACCGACACCCCCGACCGAATTTATATCATGATGTGATCTAAATGAGGCAGCTGCAAAGATGTCGAGACATCACTGATCCGCCGCTGGAGCGGGGACCGTTTGACCATACGGTCGCGCCAATCGCGCCGCCAGCCGCCCGAAGGTCAGGCCTTGGGCGAGGACCGAGAATATGACCACAGCGAAGGTCGTCGACAGCACGATCTGGCGAGGACCGCCCGTGGGCAGGCTGAGCGCCATGGCCAGGGAGAAAGAGAAGGAAAGAGAGAGAAAGAGAGAGCGCCGTGCAGCCCACCCTAGGTCAGCATCAGACCGGCGCCTCGCTCCTGCCCCGGAAGCGGAAGTAGGCGCCCTACGGCAAGACCACGATCACGGGGTCAGCAGCACCAGCCCAAGGCCAAGCTCAGCTGACCTCAACCGCATAGTCGGGGCATTCAGCCAGCTCGTCGCGCCGATCAGCACCGGGAACACAGCCGCCAAGTCGAAGGCGTTTCAATGGATCTTCCTCTTGGCGATACCAGGCGCGGGCTCGGACGAGTCGCCCACTGCCGAATCCTAGACCTCGCGGCGCGACGAGGCCGCACCAGGATTGGGCGGGGCTCCCTGCCGCCCAGCGCCTCCTCCAAACCTAGACATATCACTCTATGATATATATGCCCCGCGCATCCTTGAGCCTGCCGGCGACGCCGGCGCTTTACCTTGCGACGGACCCTCGAATGACCTCTTCCGCTCGGCCGACGCCCGCCAAGGCGACCGGCCCCACCGCCCGGGTCGAGGCGGAGGAAGGCCAGCGTCTGCCGCTGCCAGTCTTGTCCTTATTTGCGCTAGCCCTGGGCTGTGTCACCGGGCTTGGCGCGGTGCTGTTTCGCGACCTGATAGGGCTGATCCACAATCTGTTCTTCACCGGCCATCTGGCCCTCGCCTACGACGCCAACCGGTTCACCGCGCCGGCGCCCTGGGGCGCCCTGGTGATCCTCGCTCCGGTGGTCGGCGGGCTCGTGGTCACCTTCCTGGTCAGCAACTTCGCGCCCGAGGCCAAGGGTCACGGCGTGCCCGAGGTGATGGAGGCGATCTACTATCGAAGCGGCATGATCCGGCCCGTGGTGGCGCTGGTGAAGTCGCTGGCCTCGGCCATGGCCATCGGCAGCGGAGCCTCGGTCGGTCGCGAGGGCCCGATCATCCAGATCGGCTCTGCGCTGGGGTCTACCCTGGGGCAGATCGTGAAGATGCCGGCTGGCCAGCGGATCGCCCTGGTCGCGGCTGGCGCCGGCGCCGGAATCGCCTCGACCTTCAACACGCCCATCGGCGGGGTGATGTTCGCCATCGAGCTGATGCTGCCGGAAGTCAGCGTCGACACCTTCCTGCCAGTCGCCGTCGCCACCGGTGCGGCCACCTTCGTCGGGCGCTGGTTCTTCGGCGACGCCCCGGCGTTCCGTGTCCCGCCGCTGCAAGCCCTCTCAGCCGATCCCAGCTCGGTGCTGGTGCTGATCCTCTATGGCGTGCTGGGCGCGGTGACCGGGGTCGCCGCGGCGGGCTTCATCCGCTCGCTGCACCTGGCCGAGGACCTCTTCGATCGGATGAAGTCGCGGTATCTGCGGCATATGCTGGGGATGCTGGGCGTCGGGGCCCTGATGTACCTCCTGTTCCGCACCTTCGGGCAGTACTACGTCGACGGCGTGGGCTACGCGACGATCCAGGCCATCTTGTCCGATCAGTCGGTCGCCTTCTGGCTGCTCGGTCTGCTGTTTGTTTGCAAGGTGCTGGCGACCTCCATCAGCCTCGGCTCCGGCTCGTCGGGCGGCATCTTCTCGCCCTCGCTGTTCATGGGCGCGACCCTGGGTGGCGGGTTCGCGGCCCTGCTGACCTGGGCCGGTCTGCCCCTGCCGCTCAGCGTCCCGGCCTTCGCCATGGTCGGCATGGGCGCGATGGTCGGCGGCGGCACCGGGGCGGTGATGACCGCGGTCACCATGATCTTCGAGATGACGTTGGACTACAGCATCGTCATGCCGATGATCGTCGCGGTGGCCACCAGCATCGGGGTTCGCCGGGTCCTGTCGCCGGAGAACGTCTACACCCTGAAGCTGCTGCGGCGAGGTCGGGCGATCCCCAAGGCGCGGCACGCCAACATGTTCCTGGTGCACGCCGCCAAGGAGGTCATGGACGTCGACATCCAGGTGCTGCCCGACACCCTGAAGTTCGACGACTATCTGCGCCAGCCCGGCCACGACGGGCGCATGCGCCATATCGTCGTCACCCAGAAGGACCGCCTGTTTGGCGTGATCCGCGTCAATACGGCGCTGCGGCGCGGCCGCGAAGCCGCGCCAAGCGGCGCGACGCTCGGCGACGTCGCCAGCCGCAACTTCACCGTGGTCAGCGAGGACGATGTGGTCTTCGACGTCATCCGGCGGATGTCGCGGCGCAAGGCGACGATGGCGGTGGTGATCCGCGGCCACGGCGTGCCGCGTGGCGCCGACGTTCTCGGCGTGATCAGCAAGGAGCACGTCGCCGACGCCGTGGCGGAAACAGTCAGGATCTATCCGGGCCGCGATCGAGCGCCGACTTGACGCTGCGCAGCCGGCGCAGGGAGGCGCTGAGCGCCGGCTCGCGCTTGAACATCTCCTGGAGGTGCTGCTCCACCAAGCCTTCCAGCAAGGCCGCACCCTGCGGGGTCAGGGACAATTCCACGCTGCGCCGATCGGTGCTGGACGATGCGCGTTGCGCGAGACCGGCCTTGGCCAAGCGGTCGACCAGTTGGACCGTGCCATGATGCGTGAGGAGCAGATCCTCTGCGAGATCCTTCACGGTCATCGGCCCCCGTGCCCAGACACCGATCGCCAGCATCGCCTGGTACTGCTGCTGGGTGATGCCGGCCGCCTTGTTGATCGCTTCGCTGGCCGCCAGGAAGAGGCGCATGGCGCGACGGAAGCCGGCCAAGGGCTGCAGGTGGTCACGATCCAACTCCATCTGTCCCATGCTAGGCTGTGTCGGCTCGCCGGTCAGCTTCCGAATGCCGGCCGGTCGGAGGATCCCGACCGCGTTGAAGCCGCCGATAGGACAGCGCCCTTTGCATTTGCGCGCGAGGCTGCGATGCGCACCGAGAGCCTGTCGGGCGGCCCCGCGGGGTCGACGATTTCCGCCAACCCCTGCGAGGTGGTCCAAGTTTCGACGACCCGGGGCAAAGGGCCAACCTCGCTGGCCATCGTGTCGCGCACGGTCCGGGTCGGCGGGCCATAGGCCGCCTTGAACTGCGCGACTAGGTCGTCGAAGGCGTCGTTGGCGATCAATGCGCGAATCTCAGAGAGGCGGCCGCCCTCGAACACGTAGCGCAGGTGGTCCAGCCGATAGCCACCATCCCATTGAAACGGGACCGGCAGCCGGGTTCCGCCGTAGACGTCGACATAGCCGCAAACGACCGCGCCCTTGGGCAGGCCTGCGAGTTCCAACCCATCCGCCTTGGCGTCCCGATCGTCCGAACAAGCCCGCCAAGCGTGCACGGGGATGGGCTGCGGCGGCTTCAGCGCGCGCCATGTGGCCTCGCTCGTGCCGAGCTCGACAGCTTCGAACGACAGGGGCACGGCCGCCCGGCTGGCGCCCGCCACCGTGAAGGCGGTCGCCAGAGAAACGATCGCAAGCCTGAGCGAGCGCCGGCCGGGCAAGCGATCGTCCTTCGACCTCGATCGTGTCACGGCACGGGTCCTCTATGGGGCGAGTTATATCCCTATAAGATATTTCTGGGCGAGTCCGCGGCAGCCGCCGGGGTCGTCATTCGCGCCGCGAGAAGTTCTGACGCACGATGGCCGCCAGGATCACCGTGAAGGCCGCCAGCCGCAGCAGAAAGGCGCCGTTCTGGTTCTCATGACCCACACCCAGGAACGCGGTGACCGCCTGGCCGATGGCGAGCAGCCAGAAGGCGATGGCGAAGGCGGCGAACAGCGCCTCGCGCGTCCGCCGCCAGTAGCGCAGGAAGATCAGACCGATCACGGCGAAGCCCATGCAGAAGAGGCCGCCGACGAACCCCGGAACCACAGGGTTCACGCCTCAAGCTCCCAGAGCAGCCCGATCAGTAGCACCGCGATGCAGAGGCCCAAGGCGATCTGACGGAAGATCCAGAGGTCGACCGAGGGCAGCAGGACGAGGTCGGCGACCAGCAACAGGTTGTTGAGCGCCAGGGCGGCGAAACCGGCGCAGACCCAGGCCAGGAAGCGCGTGCGGTCTCGCAGGTAGGATCGCGCCAACAGGGCGGCGCAGGCGCCGCTGGTCAGCAGGCAGAGGACGTAGACGAAGGCGGGACCGAGACCGCTCATCGCTTGGGGCCTCGGACCCGGAAGGCGTTGGCCAACTGCTGCAGGCGGTCCGCCGGCGCAGAGATGAGTGCGATCGTCGCCACGGGACGTTGCCGGTAGGCCTCCTCGACGGCGTCACAAAGGCCGTCGATCATCAGTGAAGCCGGGGCATAGCGGTAACGCAAGTCGCCATCCGCGACGATCACGCCGGCGATGAGGAATCGATCGAAGATGCCCTGCACTAGGCCCGTGGCGGCTCGCAATTCTGCGACGGTTTCCGCCACCGTCCAGGCCCGACGTGGCGCACGGCGCAGCAACAGCAACATTTCAAGCGCCCACACCGAGCCCAACTGGCTACGCATGAAGTCGGGAAGATCGGTCTCGGGCGACATGGATCTCCTGGCGCGAGCGGCAAGACGACGACGAGGCCGACGACGTTGGGTTGGGGAAGGACCCTCCCAAGCGAGTCAGCCTCGCCGCCTGCGGGGTGGTGAAACGGACACCCCGCCCCCCAAGGACTGGGTTCGGACTTGCAGAAGGACCTCACGGCGCAAAAGCCCAGGGCGCGCCGGGAGAGTTGTGCGACGCACCCTAGAATCCATGACGCCTGGAAAACCCCTCTTCCCAGCAGATCGGGCAAATACATCATGTCGGGATATATCGCGGGCCGCAATCCCACCTTCTCACATCGGCGTCTTCACACCGCGGCGGATCAGCCACCAGTTGACGGGATAGCTGGTCGCAAAGCCGACCAGCATCGCGCCCTGCATGAACCACCAGAATTCGGGCTCCGCCGCGGTCGGGCGGCCCCCGAGCAGATGTGGCCCGACCACGAACAAGCCGGGCGCCATGCCGCCGTACATGCCGACCTGCCAAGCCGTCAGCGACAGGGCGTCGGCCTTGGCCGCGGCCGCCAACCCAACGAGCAGCTTGCCGCGCCGCGGCAGCGGAAGCGCGAAGAATTGGAAGGCGATCCCGAAGGCCAGGGCGAAGCCGAAGTCGAGGATCCAGGCGGCCACCACTCGGTCGTGGAACAGCACGCCAAGGCCCAAGGCGCCCGCCAGGCCCGGCGCCGCGAGCAGCAGCAGTTCGGCGAAGACGTCACCCAAGGCGCATCCCGCCCCGCAGTGCAAGGCGCCCGTGGCGACCGCGATCGGCATCGGCGTATCCCCAGAGGTGGGGCGCCGTCCGCGCAGTGGCGCGCGACCACGCCAGAGATAGAAGGCCAGCAGCGGCACGGTCCCAAATGTCGCCGTCAGCGGCCAGACCAGGTTCATGATCGCCATGGGCTGCGGGCGCCGACAGAGGTCGACGATCACGATGGCGGCCGAGAGGCCTCCCGCGGCGAGTGAGAGCCACGCCAGGGCGTGGGCATAACTCACAAGCTCTGGCGATGAGGATGGCGATCCGACCGGCATAACATGTCCCGCTATGATATAATTCTGAGCGACAATGGATCACTTCGTGATATGTTTCATGGGTTGAGCTCGGACGCCTGCGGCGTCGGTGGGAGATCGCGAATGCAGACGTTCTTGGCCGACCGGCCCTCCGGGGAAATGGCCGAAAGGACGCCCCCCCGGTCGCTCTCGCTGATCGTCAGCGCCGGAGCCATCTGATGGACGTCTCACGGCGACAGGCCCTCCTGCTCTGCGGAACCCTGCTGCTGGCCGCCGGGTCTGCCGAGGCGAAGCCGGTTATGGGAGGGGCTGCGCCCCCCTTCACCGCCCTCGACGAGAACGGCCGCCGACGCGCCCTCTCGGACTTCGCGGGCAAGATCGTGGTGCTGGAATGGACTTCGAGCGATTGCCCCTACTGCGGCAAGCACTACGGCTCGGGGACCATGCAGGCCCTGCAGAAGAAGGCGGTGCAGGAGGGCGTCGTCTGGCTGACCGTCTCGTCCTCGGCGCCGGACCGCGAGGGCTACTTCACCGCCACGACCGCGCGCGCTTGGCGCAAGAAGGTGGGCTCGCACGCCACGGCGATCCTTCTGGACAGCTCGGGCGTCGTCGGCCGGGCCTATGGCGCACGCGCCACCCCCCATATGTTCGTGATCGATAAGGCCGGCCGCGTCGCCTACATGGGCGGCATCGACGATAGGCCCTACGCCGATCCGGAAAGCCTGAAGGGCGCCAAGCCCTATGTGGCCCTGGCGCTCGCCGACCTCAGGGCCGGACGGCCCGTAGCCAACCCTGTCAGTGCGCCTTACGGCTGCAGCGTCCGCTATGCGTCGGCGGAGTAGCAGACCGATCCAAACCGAACCGCCCAGTGTGAGACGGGCCTGCTTGCCGAAGAAGACACCACGAAATCGCTCTGCGTGAGCTTCGCCGCCCTGGCGATCCTGGCGGTCGCAGGATCGTCGGCGGCTCAATCCTCCTCCAGCGCGCGGTGACGCCGCCCGCCCATCGAACCGCCAAGAGAACCGGGGTCGTCACCGAGATTGATCGGAAGGGCGACACGTTGACGCTCAAGCACGAGCGATCCCGGCGTTTGGATGGCCATCCATGACCATGCCGTTCCGGGTGACGCCCGGATGGCGGGCCATTCCCAGCGGACGTTCGGAAGACCCCTTCGAGCGCCGCCCGCCGTTCGGCCAGCGTCACCGGTTCCTCCCTGCAAGGCGTTCCGCCTCGAAGACGAAGAGGAAGAGGGTTCGATCACCGCGCTGCGCGAAGCGGGAGATCTGCCGCCCCGGCAGGCCGCAGCTCACGTAGGTCAACTCATCCCGAGGACGGTAACCTTGGGCCTCGAAGGCCGCGACGTAGGAGCCGTGCGGGCGCTCGAACGTGGGCTGCGGGCCGAACGCCAGGCGCCGGACATTCGAATGCAGGCCATCGACGCCGACCACCAGATCGAAGCGGCGGTCCTCGCCGCGGCTCGTGGTCAGGCGCACCTTGCCGCCGTCGTCGGCGAGCGCCGCGATGGTTATCCCGAACAGGGTCTCGGTCCGCGGCGCGATCAGACTGAGATCACAACTTACGCGCGACCCGCGATATTGCAACGCTAACATTGGTATGCCTGCGCGCCCAGTCGAGAAGCTTGCCGTGATCGAGTCCGTGGATGTCCGGGACCGAGCATGATCAGGACGATGAGGCCGGCAACCAGGGCCAGCGCCCAATGCGCCGCCTGGCCGGCCCCGACGCGGCCCGACCCCCTTTCGATCCTCGCCGTCGGGAAATAGCGTCCGGCCACAAGCCTGGACCTAGGCCGGCAGCGGACCGATGTAGAGGCCGCGGCCGTGCTCCATCTCGCCGGTCTGATGTTGCTCGATAGCGTGCGCGATCCAGCCGGCCGCACGGCTGAGATGGAAGAGCGTGCCTCGCGGCGACAGACCGAGCCGGCGGTAGATGAATTGGCTGACCAGGAGGTTGTTGGGTTCGAGGCCCTGGACCTCGCGCACCACATCCAAGGCGCTGCGGAAGCGCCGGAAGACGGGATCGTCCCACAGGATCTCATCGCAGTACTGCAACAACGCCCGCGCGCGCGGGTCGCCGTTCCGATAGATCGGCTCGCCCCGGCGGTAGACCGGCGGATCGAACCCCGGCAGCGCTTCCCCATCCCGCAGACGTCGCACGATCGGGGTCTCGGGTTGGCTGCTCTCCTCGATCTCAAGCAGGAACCGGTAGGTCGCATCCAAGCGCCCGAGCCGATTGCGGCGGCCGTTGGAAACCGACAGGCCGGTGATCACGGCGCGCCAGGGCGTGACCCCTGCGCTGGCGACGGCGCGCACTGCGAACGCGCCAGGTTCGAAGCCGTGGTCCGCCCATAGGACCAGAAGACGTCGGATCAGTTCCGCCTCCTCGGAAGGCCGCTTCAGATGGCGAGCCACGAAGAGGTGAATCGGTTCCGCCGAGGGTTCGGGCGCCCGGACGGTGAGGGCCGCCAGCCAGCGCAGGACATCCGCACCGGTGCGCGCCATACCCGCCGGTGTGAGATCGAAGGCCCGCGGATCGGCCTCCTCCAGGATCGGCGCAAGTGACGTCGCCCGGTCGACGTCCGACTGCGACATCAGCAGGGCGTTCATCGGCGCGAACAACGGATGGACCGCCGGCGGGTGAGGCGAGAAGGTCGCCGCGGGATCAGCGTTCCAAAGCAGCGCGGCGACATCTTCGAAACTGGCGTGCTCGGCGAGTTGGGTGACGCTCCTGCCGCGATAGAAAAGATCGGCGTCGGTGATGAAGGTGAGCTCGCTCTCTTCTTTAATGTCACCGGGGACCGGTGTGGCAGAGCCCTTCGCGCCCTGCCGAACCCGCTCCACATCCGCGCGCCAGTATCGCTTGAGCTTGGACCCGGGAATCGTCCGCGACCGGATGCCTTTGCGGCCCACGTAAACGTAGAGCGTCTGAACGCTTACCCCGAGCGCGGCCGCCGCTTCGGCGGCGGACATGTAGCGATCGTCCGGACGTTGAATCAGAGTCATCACCAGCTTGCCCCGCATAGCTGATCGGGTCGCCACAAGGACAAGTCAAGTTCAAGACGCGATCCCTACACCTGTCTGTCTCACGATGCCTTGACGGCGCCGCGGCGGCGCGCCTATCACTCCGTAGAGATTGTAATCAATATATACAGAAAGAGTATATACATGAAATCGGCCCGGATGACAAAGGCAAGTCGATCGGCCCGATTGGGCATGGCCGCCGCTTCGGTTCTGGCGCTGGCCGCGGCAGCGCCGGCGCTCGCCGCTGAGCGCGCCAGCGTCGACTATGAGTTGGCGCACATCGCCCCGTTGGGCGCGCCCGGCTCGCAGGACTACCTCACCTTCGATCCGGCGACGGACCGGGTTTTCGTGGCGCATGCGACCAAGGTCGCGGTGATCGACGCCAGGACCCACGCCGTCGTCGGCGCCATCGGCCCCTTCCACGACAGCCACGGAATCGCGATCGTCACCGCGCTCGGCAAGGGTTACGCCGACAGCGGCGACGATGGCGTCGTGAAGGTGTTCAATCTTTCGGATCTCGCCATCGTCAAGACCATCAAGGTCAGCCCCGATGCCGACGGCATGGCCTTCGACCCACACACGGGGCTGGTCCTCGTCGTCGCCGGGGACTCCCACAATCTGACCGCCATCGATCCGGCGCGCGACACCGTCGCCAAGGTCATCGACCTTGGCGGCAAACCGGAGTTCCTGGCGGTGGATGGCCGCGGCAAGGCCTATGTAAACCTTATGGATCTCAATAAGATCGCCAAGGTCGACCTGGTCAGCGGCAAGGTCGAGGCGGCCTGGCCGCTGCAAAACTGCACGACGCCCAAGGGCCTGGCCTATGACCCCAGGACCCATCGCCTGTTCAGCGGCTGTGCAAGCGGGCGCATGGCTGTCGTCGATGCAGCTGACGGCCACGCCGTGGCGAACCTGCCGATCGGGGTCGGCAGCGATGGCGTCGCCGTCGACGCCGAGCGGGGTCTGGCCTTCAGTTCCAATGGCGAGGGCACCCTGACTGTGGTGCGCCACGAAGGCGGCGACCGCTACAGCGTCGCACGCACGGTTCCGACCTTCTTCGGCGGGCGCACCATGACCGTGGATCCCGCGACCGGGACGCTGTTCGTGGCTTACGACACCCTCAAGCGTGAACTGCACAAGAAGGGCGCGCCGCCAGCGCTGCGCTTCGATTTCGACGCCACGGCCGTCGCGATCCTCGAGCCACGGTTCTAGACCCGCATCAGCGCGAAACCTGCGGCGCACCTGTAGGCCTGCTCTAGGGTTCGCAGGCGCAGCGACAACGGCGGCGCCGTCGAGCGCGCTGTCCGGCGGTCGTTCTGCGCCGAATGTTGACGAGAGCGTAAACCTTGACGATCCAACTCCAGCGCCCGAGAAACGAGTGACCAACCAGGAACAATCGATGACGAAGGTGCTGAAGAGCTTCCGCCGCAAGATGGACGGCGGGACGGTGGCGGTCACCCGCGTCCTGGTGCCGAGCGGAATGCTCGGCGCCGGCGTCAATCGCGAACACCTTGAACAGGGCGTGCGGGCCGGCGCCCACGCAATCGCCCTCGACTCCGGTTCGACGGACAGCGGGCCTGCCTATCTGGCCCGGGGCGTCTCGAAGATGAACCGCGAAGCCCTGAAGCAGGATCTCATCATCCTGATGGATGTCGCCTTCTCGGCCGGCATCCCGCTGCTGATCGGATCCTGCGGCACCGCCGGCACCGACAGTGGCGTCGACTGGACGCGGGACATCGTCGCAGAGATCGCCGGCGAACTGGGGATCGCGCCGAAGATCGCCCTGCTCTATTCCGAACAGGACATCGGCGTGCTGAAACGGAAGAACGCGCAAGGCGCCATCCATCCCCTGGCGCCGATGGGGCCCCTCGCCGACGCGACCTTGGACGCCTGCAACCATGTGGTGGCCCTGATGGGCCCCGAGCCCTACATGCGCGCGGTGTTCGAAGGGGCGGACATCGTGCTCGGTGGCCGAACGACCGACACCGCCGTGCTGGCGGCCGTCCCGCTCCTGCGCGGCGCCAGCGCAGGCCCGGCCTGGCATGCTGCGAAGGTGTCGGAGTGCGGCGGCCAATGCACCGTCAATCCCCGGACCGGTGGGGTGATGATGTCGGTGGACGCCGAAGGCTTCGACATCGAGCCCCTCAACGACGACAACCAAGCCTCCCCGGAAAGCGTGTCGGCGCACATGCTGTACGAGAACACCGATCCCGAGCGGTTGATCGAACCCGGCGGCCTGCTCGACGCGTCCCAGGCGGTCTATGCGGTCAAGGATCCGCGCACCACGCGGGTGACCGGCTCGGTCTGGGAGCCCCGGCCCTATACGATGAAGCTCGAGGGGGCCGGCGGCGGGGCGTTCCAGACCATCATGTTCATCGGGATCGAGGATCCCGAAGTCCTGGCCAACCTTGACGAATTCCACGACCGTCTGCTGGCGGCGCTGACGGCGCGCATCCGCACCTTGTTCGGGGATGAGGCCGGCGACTTCGACGTCTCTTTACGCCTCTATGGGCATAATGCCGTGTCCGGGCGGCCGGTCCCGAAGGCGGCGCCCCCGCCCCGCGAAGTCGGGGTCATGTTTGTGGTGACCGCCGCCAGTCAGTCGTTGGCCACACGCATGGCCAAGGCTTGCAATCCGATGTTCTTCCACTTCCCGCTGCGCCCAGGCATCGAGATGCCCAGCTATGCCTTCCCCTTCACGCCGGCGGAGATCGAGCGCGGTCAGGTCTATGAGTTCAAGCTGAACCACGTGGTCGACACCGAGGACGGCTTCGAGCTGGTGCGGACGGCCTGGCTGGACTTGGCCGCTCCGGCCCAGGCGGCGAACCATGGCTGAGCTTGGCAAGATCGCCCGACACGTCCGCTCGAAGAACGCCGGCCCGTTCTGGGTGACCGTGGACATCTTCTTCAAGGACCACGCCGACTTCGACCGCTACGCGAAAAGTCCGGCGCTGGGACCGCAGCTCTTCGCCGAGCTTTACGGCGCTGATCCGGCCTTGGTGAAGCACATCGCGGTCCGCAGCCTGGATGTCCTGAAGGTCTCCTATCCGCGCCCTCAGGCCCAGGGTTGGAGGGGCGAACGCGACATGCACCAGGGACAATCCTTCGCGCGCCTGCTCAGCGCGAAGCTCTAGGCGCAGTCCGCGGATCAGGAGTCTGCACGCTCCCGACGACGCCGCGGGCGGTAGGCGGCGACGCGCACCAGATAGGTGATCAGTGAAATCGCCAGGAAGCCGTCCGCCACCGGATTGAGCCAATGCTGCACCTCGACGTAACGGGCCTTCAGGGCATAGCCGGCCGCCATCATCAGGCCGGTCCAGAGCGCCGCGCCCAGCGTCGACCAAAGTCCGAAGGCGAGCGGCGGCATGCGAGCCAGGCCCGCGGGGATGCAGATCACCCCGCGAATCCCCGGCAAGGCGCGGCCCAGGCAGACCGCGGGTCCGCCCCACCGCCGGAACCAACGTTCCGCAGCGGCCAGTTCGCGCGGTGAGACGGTGAACCAGCGGGCGTGACGCCCCGCCAGCC
>DASXGQ010000124.1:0-7137 GCA_036488995.1 Caulobacteraceae bacterium | reverse complement strand
CGTCAACAACCAGATCGAGAAGTTCATCAAGGAAGGCGGAAAGGTCTACGCCTGCCGGTTCGCCCTGCAGGCGCTTTATGGCCACGGTGAGCCGTCGCTGATCGAGGGGATCACTCCGATCGCGCCGCAGGACGTCCTGGATCTGATGCTCCTGCACCGCAAGGCGGGCGCCTTCGTCCTCAACACCTGGACCCTCTGATCCATCAGGCAGCCTCGCTGAAGAAGAGCGTCATGTCCGACAAGCGCATCGTCAAAGCCGCCGCGGTCCAGATCGCGCCCGTCCTCGACCAGCCGGGAGCGACCCTGGAACGGGTTCTGAATGCGATCGGCGAGGCTGCCGATAAGGGGGCGCAGCTCGCGGTCTTCCCTGAGACCTTCGTCCCCTACTATCCCTACTTCAGCTTCATCGAGCCGCCCTTCCGAATGGGCGCGCCTCACCTGAAGCTTTACACCGAGGCCTCTGTCGTGCCCGGCCCGGTCACCGAGGCGCTCGCCGCGGCGGCCCGCAGCCGCCGCATGGTCCTGGTGGTCGGGGTCAACGAGCGGGACGGCGGCTCGCTCTACAACACCCAGCTGATCTTCGACACCGACGGCGCACTGAAGCTGAAGCGGCGTAAGATTACCCCGACCTATCACGAGCGGATGATCTGGGGGCAAGGCGACGGGTCGGGCCTGCGCGCCGTCGACACCGAGGTCGGCCGCGTCGGCGCCCTCGCGTGCTGGGAGCACTTCAATCCCCTCGCCCGATACGCCCTGATGGCCGACGGCGAGGAGATCCACGCCAGCCAATTCCCCGGCTCAATGGTCGGGCAGGTGTTCGCCGATCAGATGGAGGCTGCGATCCGCCATCATGCGGCCGAGTCCGCCTGCTTCGTGGTCAACGCCACCGGCTGGCTGACCGACGCGCAGATCGCCTCCATCTCGCCGGATGAAGCGCACCGGCGTGTCCTGCGCGGGGGCTGCTTCACCGCGATCGTCTCGCCCGACGGTCAGATTCTGGGTCAGCCCCTGACCAGCGGCGAAGGCATGGTCGTGGCCGACCTCGACATGGCCCTGATCCTCAAGCGCAAGCGGATGATGGATTCGGTGGGTCACTACGCGCGCCCCGAGCTGCTTTCGCTGAAACTCGACGACCGTCCGACCTCGGCTGTCCACCGCGCCGCCGTCGGCCCGCTTCCTTTCGATTCTGAGGCTGCCGATGGAGACTCTCGTGTCGACGCCGCTTGAGACTGCGGAACTGATCAACGAGCTTCAGTCCTTCGGCGTGCGGCTGACCGACCCGACTGCGGGCGTGCAGAGCCGCCGGGGCGGAGCCGGTCCGTCCGACCACAAGGCGGTGACGATCGACGGCCATACGATCATGACCCCGGTCCACACTGTCAGCGCCTTCGACAGCCCCTATCTCGCCGAGGCGCCGGACGCGGACGGGCGCAGTTTCGTGCTCCGCGATGGCAAGCGGGTGGGACGGCTCAGCTTCCCGCCGGCCCCTAAATTCTACGGGCTCAAGACGGCGGACGGCACGCCCTATTCCAAAATCGCCACGCTGCACGGGCGGGACGTCCTGGCGACGACGGTGCTCCAGACCTGCATCCGTTACGGCAGCCGCAAGAACACCTGCCAGTTCTGCGCCATCGGCCAATCCCTGGCCGCGGGTCGGACCATTGAGCGGAAGACGCCGCAGCAACTGGGCGAGGTGGCCAAGGCGGCGGTGGAGCTGGACGGTGTCAGGCACATGGTCATGACCACCGGCACGCCGCCCGGCTCGGACCGGGGCGCGGCGGTCCTGTGCGAGAGCGCGCGCGGCGTGAAGGCCGCCGTCGACCTGCCGATCCAGGCCCAGTGCGAACCGCCGGACGAGGATGCCTGGTTCGCCCGGCTCAAGGCGGCGGGCGTCGACGCGCTCGGCATGCACCTGGAGGCGGTCACGCACGAGGTCCGCGCGCAGATCATGCCCGGCAAGGCCAAGGTGTCGGTCGAGCGCTATTTCGAGGCTTTCGCCGCCGCCGTGGAGGTGTTCGGCCGCGGCCAGGTCTCGACCTACATCCTCGCCGGCCTCGGCGACCCGCCCGAGGCGATCCTGGACATGTCGCGCCGGCTGATCGAGATGGGCGTCTATCCGTTTGTCGTGCCCTTCACCCCGATCAGCGGCACGCCGCTGGAAGGCCATGCCGGCCCAACCCCCGCCTTCATGGACGCACTCCTGCAGCCGCTCGCCGCCATGCTGCGCGAGGCGCGGATGGTCTCGAGCGACATCAAGGCCGGCTGCGGCCGCTGCGGCGCCTGTTCGTCCCTGTCTGCGTATGGGGGATAAGCCATGTTCGAGCCGTCTCGCCCGTATCTTTCGCCCGCCTACACGGTGAAGTCCGCAACCGAAGCCTGGGAATTCGAGGACGCCCGGACCTTGCGCCGCCAGGTCTTCTGCCATGAACAGGGACTGTTCGCGGCAGACGACGCCGATGCCGTGGACGCTTACGCCATACAGATCGTCGCAGTGAACCTGATCGCCGGCGAGCCCGACGAGGTGATCGGCGTCGTGCGCATTCACCAGGAGAAGCCCGGGGTCTGGTGGGGCTCGCGGCTGGCGGTCGACGAACGGTTCCGCCGTGTTGGCGCCTTGGGGGCCAGCTTGATCCGCTTCGCCGTGGGATCCGCCCGAGGCATGGGCTGTCAGCAGTTTCTCGCTCACGTTCAGGCGCAGAACCGCCTCTTGTTCGAGCGCCTGAATTGGACCGCGCTCGAGGCGGTCACGCTTCGGGACTGGCCGCATCTACTCATGGAGGCCCATCTCGACGCGTACCCGGTGATCGCCGCGCCCCGGAGCGGCCCTCCGGTCCACGCGAAGGCGGCATGAGCGCCGCCTCGGCCCTCGTCGCGGAACTGCGCGCCGGGCTCGGCCTCGCCCACAAGCGGGACATCGCCCTGGTGACCGGCGCGCTCGGCCTGGGCGCGGACGGCGCCATCCCCGTGGGCGACGACTGCGCCGCCATTCCCGACGGGGACAGCTGGCTGCTGCTGGCCGGCGAGGGCTTCATGGCGGGCTTTGTCGAAAGGGACCCGTGGTTCGCCGGCTACTGCGGGATGATGGTCAATCTCAGCGACGTCGCCGCCATGGGCGGACGGCCCACGGCCGTGATCGACATTCTCTGGTCCAACGCGGCCGAACAGGCTCAGAAGATCCTGGCCGGCCTGAAGGCCGGATCCGAGGTCTACGGCGTCCCGCTCGTAGGCGGCCATTGCAACCTCAGAAGCCCGTCCGCCCAGTTCGGGGCCGCGGTGCTGGGCAGGGCAAGGCGCCTGATCACCAGCTTCGACGCCAGCCCCGGCGACGACCTGATTTTCGCTGTGGACCTGCGCGGGCGCTACCGCGAGCCGGATTCCTACTGGGACGCGAGCACGGTCGCGCCGGCCGAGCAACTTCGCAGCGACCTGGAGATCCTGCCGCTGCTGGCCGAGGCGGGCCTCGTCCGCGCCGGCAAGGACGTCAGCATGGCCGGCTTCGTCGGGACGGCCCTGATGCTCCTGGAGGCGTCGGGCGTCGGCGCCGTCCTCCAAGCCCATGCGATCCCCCGCCCGGATGGAGCGCCTTTGCCCCGCTGGCTCCAATCGTTCCCGAGCTTCGGCTTTGTCCTTTCCGTCGCGCCGCAGGACAGCGGCGCCGTGGTGCGACGGTTCCACGATCGGGGGATCGCCGCCGACGTTTGCGGCAGGGTCACCCGCGAGCCCCAGTTGCGCCTGCGGTTGCAGCGCGACGAGGCCGTTTTCTGGGATCTCGCTGCTGAGCGCCTCACCGGCTGCGGCCCCGCTCACCTTTCCAGGAGCGCCGCCCATCCCTGAGGTCCGCTTTCGAATCCGCTGGCCCGACGGCCGGGTCGATCTCTGCTACTCGCCCTCCAGCGCCATCAGGACGGTGTTCGAGCCGGGCTGCGCCTATCCGCTCGGCGACTTCCTGACTCGCAGCGAAGAGGGCCTGAACCTAGCGAGCGAGCGCGTACGCCAAGTCTACGGCTTCGCCTGCTCGAGCGCCTATGACCAGCTTCTGTCCCTGCGTGAGACAGCCGCCCAATACGCTGACCTGCCCGACGCGCACGTCACGGTCGAAGCCTTCGAGGGCTGACCCCAATCCCGCATCCGAGAGCATTGCGCCATGATCGTAGAAGACACCGATTTTATCGCCGCGAACGCGGCGAGCGAACCGCCCCACGTTCCGGTCATAGTCATCGGCGGCGGCCAGGCGGGCCTGTCGGCGAGCTGGTTCCTGCGGCGGCACGGCGTCGAGCACCTGATCCTCGAGAAGAACCGCATCGGCCATTCCTGGCGCGAGGAGCGTTGGGACAGCTTCTGCCTGGTGACGCCCAACTGGCAATGCCTTCTGCCGGACTTCCCCTACCAGGGCGATGATCCGAACGGCTTCATGCTGAAGGATGAAATCGTCGCCTACATCGAGGCTTTCGCCGCCAAGGTGAACCCGCCGATCCGCGAAGGCGTCGCTGTCACTGCCCTCGGCCGCAATTGCGATGGCCGTTTCCACCTGCGCACGACGAGCGGAGACTACACGGCCGACAAGGTGATCCTGGCCGTCAGCGGCTATCACCTTGCGTCAATCCCACGGGTCGGCGAGCGGCTGCCCAGCCGCCTGTTCCAGATCCACTCGCAGCAATACCGCAATCCGGACCAGATCCCGGACGGTGGCGTGCTGGTGGTCGGCACCGGCCAGTCCGGCTGCCAGATCGCCGAGGACCTGTATCGGGTCGGCCGGCAGGTGCACCTCGCGGTCGGCACGGCGCCCCGCTCGCCCCGGAAGTATCGTGGACGAGATGCGCTCGATTGGCTGCACGAGATGGGCCAATACGACATCACCGTCGACGACCATCCCCTCCGAGAAAAGGTGCGACTGAAGGAGAACCACTATTTCAGCGGTCGCGACGGCGGGCGTGAAATCGACCTGCGGGAGTTCGCCCGAGGCGGCATGAAGCTCTACGGCATGCTGTCGGGCGTGGAGGATGAGGGGATCGACTTCGCCGGCGACCTGAAGAAGAACCTCGACGCCGCCGACGCCGCCTTTACGAAGATCAGGAAGCTGATCGACACCTATATCGCCGCCAACGGCATCGAGGCGCCGCCCCCCCCAGCGCCCTACACCCCTGTCTGGGAGCCCTCCGACCAGCCGCAGACGCTGGACCTGGCTGCGTCGGGGGTGAACTCCGTCATCTGGTGCACGGGATTCCGCCCCGACTGGCGCTGGATCGACGTGCCGGCGTTCAACGGCGAGGGCTATCCGGTGCACTATCGCGGGGTCAGCAAGGTTGACGGCCTCTATGTGATCGGACTGCCCTGGTTGACCACCTGGGGCTCGGGCCGCTTCTCGGGGCTGAAGCGCGATGTCGAGCACGTCGTAAACGACCTGGCGTCGAGGATGGCGGAACGGGCCGCAGCGTGAGCCCCGGCCGTCCGGCCGCGGCCTCGCTGGCGTGGCCCTAGGTCCCGCATCTCCGCTCCACTGCGTTTAGCTGCGTGCGGGATGACGGATGAAATGGTGAGTTGCGCGCCAATCCCCTTACGGCAGCGGCGCGCAGACCTCTTCCAGCCAGGCCCGCACCTCAGGTTCGACCTGCGGACGGATCACGGCCAGCACTCTGGCGTGATAGGCGTCCATCTGCGCGCGCTCCTCGCTCGTGAGCATCGAGGTGACGATCAGGCGCCGGTCGATCGGCGCCAGGGTCAGGGTCTCGAAACCGAGCATCGGGCGCTCGCCGCCGGCGATGGGCGCGGCCTCGGTCACAACCTGCAGGTTCTCGATGCGGATGCCGTAGGCGCCTTCCTTGTAGAAGCCGGGCTCGTTCGAGACGATCATGCCGGGGCGCAGGGCCACCGCGTTGGGGACCTTGGCGATCCGCTGCGGGCCCTCGTGCACGCCAAGATACGAGCCCACCCCGTGGCCTGTGCCGTGGTCGTAGTCCAGACCCGCCGCCCACAGGGGCAGGCGCGCCAGGGCGTCGAGGGCCGAGCCGGGCGTGCCGGCGGGGAAGCGCACGCGGGCCAGGGCCAGGTGGCCCTTGAGCACCAGGGTGAACCGCTCGCGCATCTCCTCGGAGGGCTCGCCCATCGCCACCGTGCGGGTCACGTCCGTGGTGCCGTCCAGGTACTGGCCGCCGGAGTCGATGAGCAGGAGCGAGCCCGGCTCACTGCGTCGGTTGAGCCGCCGGCTGGGGTGATAATGGCAGATCGCGCCGTTGCTCATGGCGCCGGCAATCGTGTCGAACGAGAGGTCCTTCAGCGCGCCGGTCGCCTCGCGGAGCGCCTCGAGCTTGACCACGGCCTCGAGCTCGTCGGGCATGGCGACCTGGCCTTCGGTCGCCAGCCAGTGGAGGAAGCGGGTGAGGGCGGCGCCGTCGCGCGCGTGGGCGCGGCGCGAACCCTCGATCTCGACGGCGTTCTTGCACGCGCGCGGAAGCACCGTCGGGTCGGCCGTCCGCACCACGCTGGCGCCGGCGCGCTCCAGGGCCTCGAAGTACCAGGCCGAGGTGAGGGCCGGATCGGCGACCACCTTGGCGCCCTTCAGCTCGGCCAGGGCCGGCTCGAGGTCGCCAGGCGACTCCAGCCGCACCTCGTTGCCCAGCCACGCCGGCAGCTCGCCCGTCACCTTGTCCGGATCGATGAAAAGGCGCGCCTGGCCGTCGGCCCGCAAGATTGCCTGGCTCAGCGGCAGGGGGCTGCGGATCACGTCGCCGCCGCGGATGTTGAACAGCCAGGCGATCGAGGCCGGCGCGGTGATCACCGCCGCCTGTGCGCCCTGGCTCTCCAGGGCCTTGCCGATCCGCGCGCGCTTGGAGGCGGAGTCCTCGCCGGCGAACTGGACGGGATGCGGAACCACCGGCGCTTTGGGCTGCGCCGGCCGGGCCTGGCCCCAGGCCTGGTCGAGGGGGTTGGGCGTCACGGGCGCGAGCTCCGCGCCGGCGCTGCTCGCCGCCTCGCGCAGCATCGCCAGGGCGTCGGGGCTGTGCAGGCGAGGATCGTAGCCAACCTTCCAGCCCGGCTTGAGCGCCTCGCGCAGGAAGGCCGGCACGCCGCCTTCCACCAGATCGCGGATCTCGAACACCTCGCGGTCGACCTGGTCGCGCACCTGTATGGCGTAGCGCC